>JBJFEF010000227.1:0-23590 GCA_051890435.1 Muribaculaceae bacterium | reverse complement strand
TGAAAAAGAACAGATAAACAAAATGAAATTACAATAATCTGCAACCCCCACAACCCACACACGTTGAGTAATTGTTGATTTCACTTCGGCTGAAAGAGCCCGTCTTTCGAGATGGAAACAGAGAAGAAATGTGAAGTGTAAACATTCTCATGCAGAAAGCCGGACCTTTCAGTGAAGTGAGCATTTAGTCTAATAATCGTATCACAATTAGCGAATGAACAGAAGTTCGCGATACTTGGGCAGCGGCCACATCTCATCATCGACCATGAGTTCGAGCTTGTCGATGTGGTAGCGAATGATGTCCATCTTAGGATAAACGATGTCGTGATAAGCGATAGCTTTCTCGCGCTCGCACTCAATCTTATTGGCGCTCTTGCGGGCAACAATCATCTCGTGCACAGTCTCTTTGATAATCGACATGTGTTCAGCCATTTTCTCAATCATGCTGAGGTCTTGTTCGGCAATTTTAGCGCCACGCTCAGCGGGGAAGAGGCTCTTGATTTTGTAAACATTGTCGAGCAGGAACGACTGGTAGCGAGTTGCAACCGGGAGCACATGGTTGGTGGCGAGGTCGCCAAGCACGCGCGACTCAATCTGAATCTTCTTGGTGTAGATTTCCCACTTCACCTCGTTTCGAGCCTTAAGCTCTACGTCGGAGAATACGCCAGTGCGAGCAAACATTTCCACGCTCTCGGGCTTGAGGTAGGCGTCGAAAATTACGGGAGTAGAAGTCTCGCAGTCGAGACCACGTTTTGCGGCTTCTTCTTTCCACTCATCGCTGTATCCGTTGCCATCGAAGTGGATGGGCTTAGAGAGAGTGATGAGAGCCTTAACTTCGGTGAGGATGGCGTGCTCGAGAGCTTCGCCTTCGGCAACACGCTTATCGACTGCAGCCTTGAAATTGCAGAGCTGGTCGGCAACGGCAGCGTTGAGGGCAATCATAGCCGAAGCGCAGTTGGCTGAAGAACCTACGGCACGGAACTCGAAACGGTTACCGGTGAAGGCGAAAGGCGATGTGCGGTTGCGGTCGGTGTTGTCGAGAAGAATTTCGGGAATCTGCGACAGACCGAGCTTGATTTGCTCTTTGCCGGCAAAGTTGATAAGCTCATCCTTTGTGCTCTTCTCGAGCTTGTCGAGAATTTCAGAGAGCTGCGAGCCGAGGAACATAGAGATGATTGCTGGGGGTGCCTCGTTGGCGCCAAGACGGTGCTGGTTGGTGGCAGAAGAGATGGAAGCCTTGAGCAAGCCGTTATATTTGTAAACAGCAGTCATCACATTGGCGATGAAAGTGATGAACTGGAGGTTGGCTTTTGGAGTTTTGCCCGGAGCGAAAAGGAGGACGCCGGTGTCGGTGCCGAGGCTCCAGTTGTTGTGCTTACCCGAACCGTTGATACCGGCGAAAGGCTTCTCGTGGAGAAGAACGCGGAAATTGTGCTTGCGAGCGACGTCGGCGATAAGCGACATGAGGAGGAGGTTGTGGTCGTTGGCAAGGTTGGTTTCCTCGAAGATAGGAGCGAGCTCAAACTGGTTGGGGGCAACCTCGTTGTGGCGAGTTTTTGCGGGAATACCGAGTTTGTGGCACTCGATTTCAAGGTCGAGCATGAAAGCTTCAACGCGTGAGGGGATAGCGCCGAAGTAGTGGTCTTCGAGCTGCTGGTTTTTAGCGCTCTCATGGCCCATAAGAGTGCGGCCGGTCATCACCAAGTCGGGGCGAGCAGCATAGAGCGACTCATCGACGAGGAAGTATTCCTGCTCCCAGCCGAGGTAGCTGAACACGTGCTTAACGTTGGGGTCGAAGTATTGAGCGACAGCCGTACCAGCCTTGTCAACGCTATTGAGAGCGCGGAGGAGCGGAGTCTTATAGTCGAGAGATTCACCTGTGTAGGAGATGAAGATAGTGGGGATACAGAGAGTGTTGTCGATGATGAATGCGGGTGAAGATATATCCCAGGCCGAGTAACCGCGAGCCTCGAATGTGTTACGGATACCGCCATTAGGGAAGCTCGAAGCGTCGGGCTCTTGCTGCACGAGGAGTTTTCCGGTGAATTCTTCCATCACGCCGCCTTTACCGTCGTGCTCGATGAAAGAGTCGTGTTTCTCGGCAGTACCGTCGGTCAATGGGTGGAACCAGTGAGTGTAGTGCTTAGCGCCATTGTCGATAGCCCACTGCTTCATACCGGCAGCAACGCTGTCGGCGATTTCGCGGTTAAGAGGCTCCTTGTTGTCGATAGCGTAAACCAGCGCATCGTAGGTTTTTTTAGGCAGGTATTCAAGCATTTTCTTGCGATTGAACACATACTTTCCGAAATACTCCGAAGGACGCTCCTTTGGGATTTCCACTTTCAGTGCTTTGCGGTCGAAAGCTGACTCAACGACCTTAAATCTTAACTGTGACATAATAATACTAAAATTTATATGTTTTTATAATTTAAATTCTTTAATACGCTTAACCGCCTCGAGCGTGCGCTCGTAGGTGTTGAAGGCTGTGAGGCGGAAGTAGCCTTCGCCGGAGGGGCCGAAGCCTACGCCCGGAGTACCCACGATGTGGCACTCGGAGAGGAGCTTGGCGAAGAAGTCCCATGACGACATTCCAGCCGGTGTCTTTACCCACACATAGGGTGCGTTGATGCCACCTACTGCTTGCAAACCGGTAGCGGCGAGACCTTCGCGGAGCACTTTTGCGTTGCGGAGGTAGTAACCGATAGCCTCTCGCACTTGCGAGCGTCCCTCGGGGGTGTAGATAGCCTCGGCAGCACGCTGAGTGATGTAGCTTGCGCCATTGAACTTGGTGCATTGGCGGCGGTTCCAGAGCTTGTTGAGCTGCACCGGGTTGCCGGCAGAGTCGTATCCGAGAAGCTCTTTAGGAATCACTGTGTAGCCGCAACGCAGGCCTGTGAAACCGGCAGTCTTGGAGAAGCTGCGGAACTCGATAGCGCAACGTCGGGCACCATCGATCTCGTAGATTGAGTGAGGCACGTCGTCTTCGGTGATGAAAGCCTCGTATGCCGAATCGAAGAGTATGAGCGAACGGTGTTGGATTGCGAAATCGACCCACTTCTTGAGCTGAGCTTTGTTGAGGGTGGTGCCGGTGGGATTATTGGGGTAGCATAGATAAATCATATCGGGGATAGCTGCCGGGAGAGCGGGAATGAAGCCGTTTTCGGCGGTGCAAGGCATGTATTGGATGTTGCTCCAAGAGCCTTTTTGTGTGAATGTTCCTGCACGACCTGCCATGACATTAGAATCGACATAGACAGGATAAACGGGGTCGGTCACGGCAACCATATTCTCGACGGAGAGGATGTCGCCAATGTTTCCGGTGTCGCTCTTTGCGCCGTCGCTGATGAAAATTTCGTCGGTGTCGATGGATATACCGCGCTCGGCATAGTCATATTGAGCTATGCACTCAGCGAGGAAAGAGTAGCCTTGTTCGGGGCCATAGCCATGGAAGGTGGCGGCGTGAGCCATTTCATCAACAGCCTTGTGCATGGCGGCAATTGAGGCTTCGCAGATGGGGAGCGTGACATCGCCGATACCCATGCGGATGATGTGGGCATCGGGATTATCGTGCTCAAAAGTGCGTACCTTGCGAGCTATCTCGGAGAAAAGGTAAGACTCTTGCAGCTTGCCGAAATTGTCGTTAATTTTAATCATCTTTGTTTTATATAGTCTAAAAAATCCGTTAAAAATAATATGTGCCATCAAACACGATTTCGGCAGGACCGGTCATATAGACGTGGTTGTTTTGTTCCATCCACTCGATTGTGAGGTCACCGCCAAGGAGGTGAATAGTGGCTTTTCGGTCGCAGGCACCGGTGAGCACAGCAGCCACGAGAGTGGCGCAAGCACCGGTTCCGCAGGCGAGAGTTTCGCCGCTTCCGCGTTCCCACACGCGCATAGTTATTTCGTTGCGCTTGAGTATTTTGGCGAACTCGATATTAGCTTTTTTAGGGAACAGCGGATTGACTTCGAGCTCGCGACCTGTGTTGTGGACGAGGGTGGTAGAGAGGTCGTTCACGAAAACCACACCGTGTGGGTTTCCCATGGACACGGCGGTGATTTCTACAACGCCAGCCTCGGTGGCGACAGGCAACATTATGACGTCGCGAGCTGAGGCTACGGGGATTTTTGTGGGGTCGAGGATGGGTTCGCCCATATCAACGGTAACGCTCTCTACGATGCCATCGTCGGTGACATGAAGGGAAAGCGACTTGATTCCGGCGAGAGTCTCGAGGGTGATGTGACGATTTTTGGTGAGACCTTTTTCATAGACGAATTTGGCGATGCAGCGAGAAGCATTTCCGCACATCTCACCTTCGGAGCCGTCGGCATTGAACATTCTCATTCTGAAATCGGCAACCGTAGAAGGCATGATGGCTACGAGGCCATCGGAGCCAACGCCCTTGTGCCTGTCGCTCATGGCGATGGCGAGAGCGCTGAGATTATCGGGGCAATCGTTCATGCAATTGAGGTAGATGTAGTCATTGCCAGCCCCGTGCATTTTAGTAAACCTAATCGACTTTTTCACCTTAGAGAAACCATTTGTTTATAAAACTTGTGCAAAGATAAGCATTTTGCAAGCAATAATGCAAATATTATTGAATAAATTTCACAAAAATATTTTTTCGATAAACATTTGCTATAATTTTGGCTATTTTGTGGTAAATTTCCACGAAAAATAAAGCGACACGGCGCAAATCTGCTAAATTACAGATTCACGCCGTGAGTAGTGAAGCTTGATATGTGGGGAAAATCAAAACTCATAGTCAACGCAAGCTCTCATATCTTTATGACCGGCAAGCAGACCGGCCGCAGCTACGTGGGCAGGATGCTTGGCATAAATATCAACGTCGGCCATAGTAGGCACGATGGCGGTAAGGACTACGTCCCACGATTCGTTAGGGTTCTCGTTGATACCCACTTCGATGCTTTGGAGCACCGAAATCTGTTCGGGGAGAGCTTCGAGGGCGGCTTTGAAACGGAGGGCCACCTCTTTGCGCTCCTCGGGAGTTCCTGAGAGTCGGAAAGTAACGATATGTTTAACCATAATTAGTGTAACAAATATGTTTTAGTTAGGAATTATTGCTGAGCGTAGAGCTTTTCCTTGAGGGCAAGAACTTTCTCGTCGCTGATGAAGTCGTCGTAGTCCATCATTTTGTCGATGATGCCATTAGGAGTGAGCTCGACCATACGGTTGCATACGGTCTGGATAAACTCGTGGTCGTGCGATGACATGATGATGTTGCCTTTGAACGCCTGGAGCGTGTTGTTGAACGCCTGAATCGACTCAAGGTCGAGGTGGTTGGTGGGCGTGTCGAGGATGAGAGTGTTGGCATTTGTCATCATCATTTTAGCAATCATGCAGCGCATTTTTTCGCCACCGGAGAGGACAGAAGCCTTTTTGAGAACTTCCTCGCCTGAGAAGAGCATTTTGCCGAGGAAACCTTTGAGATAGATTTCGCTGGTGTCGTTGCTGAATTGGCAAAGCCAATCGACGAGGTTGAGGTCGGTGTTGAAGAAAGCGGAGTTGTCGAGCGGCAGATAAGCAGTGGTGATAGTCTGCCCCCACTCATAAGATCCGCTGTCGGGCTTGCGGTTTCCGGTGATAATTTCGAAGAGAGCGGTCATTGCGCGAGGGTCGTGACTGAGGAACACCACTTTGTCGTTTTTCTCGATAGTGAGGTTGAGGTCGCGGAAAAGGATGTCGCCATCGACGCTTGCAGTGAGGTCGTGAAGTTCAAGAATCTTGTTGCCGGGTTCGCGCTCGGGCGTGAAGATGATACCCGGATAACGTCGCGATGAGGGCTGTATTTCTTCGATGTTGAGCTTTTCGAGCATCTTCTTGCGGCTGGTAGTCTGCTTCGATTTAGCGACATTGGCGCTGAATCGGCGGATGAACTCTTGGAGTTCTTTCTTTTTCTCTTCAGCCTTTTTGTTTTGCTGCTGCTGCTGACGGAGAGCGAGCTGGCTCGACTGATACCAGAAGCTGTAGTTGCCGGCGAAGAGAGTTACCTTGTTGTAGTCGATATCGAGAGTGTGAGTGGAGATAGCATCGAGGAAGTGGCGGTCGTGAGAAACCACGAGGACGGTGTTCTCGAAATTGGAGAGGTAGTTTTCGAGCCAAGTAACGGTGTCAAGGTCGAGGTCGTTGGTAGGCTCGTCGAGGAGGAGGTTGTCGGGGTTACCGAAGAGAGCTTTAGCGAGGAGCACGCGCACTTTCTCTTTGGCGCTCATATCCTTCATGAGAGTGTAGTGCTTGTCTTCTTTGATACCGAGACCGCTGAGCAGAGCAGCGGCGTCGCTCTCGGCGTTCCATCCCTCCATTTCGGCGAATTTTTCTTCGAGCTCGGATGCTCGAATACCATCGGCATCGGTGAAGTCGGTCTTGGCATATAGGGCGTCTTTTTCTTGCATTACCTCCCAGAGGGTGGAGTGTCCGCGGAGGACAGTCTCCATGACTGTACATTCATCGAACTCGAAGTGGTCCTGGCTGAGAACCGACAGACGCTCGCCCGGTCCCTGGCTCACTGTGCCATGAGTGGGAGAGAGCTGACCGCTGAGAATGCGCATAAGTGTACTCTTTCCGGCGCCATTAGCGCCGATAATACCATAACAGTTTCCGGGAGTGAACTTTAAGTTGACGTCCTGAAACAAAACTCTTTTACCAAACTGAATACCTAAATTGCTAACTGATATCATCTAACTATATATGTTTCTTCCTTTATATCAATAGAATAAACTTCCGAAAAGCCATAGACTCAATCTTCGGAAAGCCGCATTGACGGGCAAGAAGCTGTATTCGCCCGCAAATTTTGGTGCAAAGGTAAGGAATTTTATTGAAACTACCATTAGGCGGCTGAAAAAAATCACATTAATATTAGAAAGCCGGGCTGAAAGGCGGGAGATTATTGGAATGGCAAGTGCGGGGAATGATTTTTTTTGCTTAACTTTGCAGTCGGGTTGCGAGAGCGATCTCTTGCACCGAATAAATCATAGTTTTTGAAAAATCATAAAAAACAAGAAGAATAGAAATATGTCGAGAAACGATAATGAATTGGAAGGAGTGAGCTTGCTCGGGAACCAGGGAGTGAAATATCCCACTGATTATGCACCTGAGCTGCTTGAAACATTCCCCAACAAGCATTGCGACAATGAGTATCTTGTGACATTCAATTGTCCCGAGTTTACTACACTATGTCCGAAAACCGGGCAACCCGATTTTGGCAGGATAATAATCAACTACATACCGCGTGAACGCATGGTGGAGAGCAAGAGCTTGAAGCTATATCTGTTTAGCTTCCGCAACCATGGCGATTTTCATGAGGATTGCGTGAACATCATCATGAAAGATTTGGTTAAATTGATGAATCCGCGTTATCTGGAGGTGGTGGGAATATTCATGCCGCGTGGAGGCATATCGATATATCCCTTTGCCAACTATGGCGATGCCGAGCATCAGGACATGGTGAAGCAGCGCATGCTTGCGACATTCCGTAACGAATAAAATGGGAGGAAGATATGAAAGATTCGGTAATCATACTATCGGGTGGCATGGATTCGGTGACGCTGCTCTATGAATATCGCGACAGGGTGGCACTTGCGGTGACATACGACTACGGGTCGAACCACAACCGCCGTGAGGCAGCATTTGCCAAGCTTCATTGCGAGCGACTGGGAATTGAGCATCTGCTCATACCACTTGACTTCATTCACAAATATTTCAAGAGTTCGCTACTCGAAGGAGCAGAGGCTATTCCCGAAGGGCACTATGCCGATGATAACATGAAATCGACGGTGGTGCCATTCCGCAACGGCATAATGCTGTCGGTGGCATGTGGCATAGCTGAGAGCCGCGGACTGAAGAATGTGATGATAGCCAACCACTTTGGCGACCACTCGATTTATCCCGATTGCCGTGCAGGTTTTGTAGAAGCGATGTCGAAGGCAATGAGCGAAGGTACATACGATGGCGTGAAGGTGCTGGCACCCTACACAGGTATCAGCAAGACCGACATAGCGCGCCATGGAGCCGCGCTTGGAATAGACTATGCAGAAACCTACTCGTGCTACAAGGGCGGTGAGAAGCATTGTGGCAAGTGTGGCACATGTGTGGAGCGGAAGGAGGCTCTGCATGATGCCGGCATAGCTGACCCGACTGAATATGAGGCATGAACAATGACATATAACGAAAGACAAGATAAAACATAGATTTATGTACTATATAAAGAAGACAATGGAGGTGTCGGCATCACACAGCCTGCAATTGAGCTATGAGAGCAAATGCACCTGTTTGCACGGTCATAACTGGGTGATCACGGTGTATTGCAAATCGGAGACACTAAATGCCGATGGCATGGTGTGTGACTTCACTCACATCAAGCAACTGCTGAAGGATAGGCTCGACCACCGCAACTTGAATGAGGTGCTGCCATTCAATCCAACAGCCGAAAACATTGCACGCTGGATTGTGGACTCGATTGAAGAATGTTACAGGGCTGATGTTCAGGAATCGGCAAACAACGTGGCAACCTACATCGACGAATGATGAAGAAGATAAACGAAATATTCTATTCCTTGCAAGGCGAGGGAGCCAATACGGGCATTCCGGCGGTGTTTGTGCGTTTCTCGGGATGCAACCTGCGCTGTAGCTTCTGCGACACGCGGCACCAATCGGGCACAATGATGACCGATGAGGAGATAGTGGCTGAGGTGAAACGCTATGAGCAGGCGCGTATAGTGGTGCTTACCGGAGGTGAGCCATCGCTCTATGTGGATGAGGAGTTTCTCGGCAAGCTGAAGCAGGCAACGGGCAAGACGATTACCATAGAAACCAACGGCACACACCATTTGCCTGAGGGAATCGATTGGGTGACACTATCACCAAAGACGGGATTTGAGGGTGGCGACCTGCAGCCTGTGATACTCACCGAGTGTGACGAGCTGAAGGTGGTGTATCGAGGGCAGCCGCTCGAAGGATATTTCGGGATAAAGGCAAAAGAATATTATTTGCAACCATGCTATTGCGATGATGCGGAAGAGCGCTCAGCCAACATGCGAGCTACGATAGAGGCAGTGATGCGCGACTCGAGATGGCGACTGTCGCTACAGACACACCGCATAGCCGGGATAAGATAACGGAAAAAACAACAGGCGACTATGGACGAAATTTTCAACTTATTGCAATCGGACGATGTGAATGCCCTGAATGCAGTGTTTAAGCTTACGCTCAGCCTTTTGCTCGGCTGTGTGGTGGGACTTGAACGCAAGCGCAAGGGACAGATAGCAGGATTGCGCACATTTGCGCTGATATCGATGGGAGCAACCTTGGCGATGATACTCTCAATCTACATTCCCCAAGAGTATATGGGGCTGAAGAACGGAGACCCGGGTCGAGTGGCGGCACAGGTGATTACCGGAGTGGGCTTCCTAGGAGCCGGAGCGATAATACAGATGAAAGGCTCGGTGCGAGGGTTGACCACAGCCGCCGGAATATGGATGGTAGCCACCATAGGAATGGCAGTGGGCGTGGGCATGTATGTGGTGTCGATAATAGCGACATTGCTGATAATCTTTATCCTTGTCACGCTTGAACGCTATGAGCACAAGCTCAACATAGGCCAGGAGTCGAAAATAGTGAGGGTGAAGGTGCGTGGCATATTGAACACGCAGAGCGACTACTCAAAGATATATGCAAGGCACGGCATACACGTATCTGACGAGTATCTGAAATTTGACTATGAGCAAGATTTCACGATAATCAACTTTGTGATACTCACAAAGGGTGGAGTGGATTTCGCGGCGCTGTTTAGGGAGCTTCATGATGTTCAACCCACGATATCAATCACCTTGACGAATGAGGTGAACATATAATCATGCCATAAACCACTTAACACGACAATACTATGAACATAGAAGGACTGATAGGCGACTTGGCACTGATATTGGTGCTTGGAGCCATTTCGACAATCATTTTCCGCAAGTTGAAGCAGCCGATAGTGCTGGGCTACATTGTGGCGGGTTTTCTTGTGGGGCCGCATTTTTCGTACTTCCCCACGATACACAATGAGGACAATATAGAATTTTGGGCACAAATAGGTATCATTGTGCTGCTGTTTTCGCTTGGATTGGAATTCAGTTTCAAGAAGCTGATGAATGTGGGCGGGTCGGCAATAGTGACGGCTTTGATAATAGTGAGCGGAATGATGGGGCTTGGAGTGGTGGTGGGCCATGCTCTCGACTTCAGCAATATCAACTGCTTGTTTTTGGGCGGTATGCTCTCGATGTCGTCAACGACGATTATCATCAAGGCATTCAATGACTTGAACATGAATCACCGGCGCTTTGTGCCGCATGTGCTTGCGGTGCTCATCTGTGAGGATTTGTTTGCGGTGGTGATGATGGTGTTGCTATCGTCGATAGCACTAAACAACAGTGTTGAGGGGAGTGAATTGCTGATGAGCATAGCGAAGCTGGTGTTTTTCCTTGTGATATGGTTCACTGTGGGGGTGTATCTCATACCATCGTTTTTCAAATATGCCCATCGCCTTATCAATGATGAAATATTGCTTGTGGTGGCGATGGGAATGTGCTTTTTCATGGCAGTATTCTCGGTGTATTCGGGCTTTTCGATGGCACTTGGCGCCTTTGTGATGGGTTCGATACTTGCAGGGACGTGCGAGGCAGAGCGAATAGAACACCTTGTGAAGCCGGTGAAGGATCTTTTTGGAGCAGTGTTCTTCATATCGGTGGGAATGATGGTGGATACGGGCATAATAGTGCAATATGCAGGCACGATAGCTACGCTGTCGGTGGTAGTGGTGGCAGGCATGATATTGTTTGGCACGTTTGGAATGCTTGCAACGGGTCAGAGCTTGAAGATAGCGATAGAATCGGGCTTCAGCCTGACGCAGATAGGAGAGTTTGCCTTCATCATAGCTTCGCTTGGCTTGTCGCTCGGAGTGCTTGAGCCGTCGCTATATCCGATAGTGGTGGCAGTGTCGGTGATAACCACTTTCTTCACGCCCTATTTTATCAAGTTTGCCGAGCCGGTGTATAATTGGCTGATAAAGAGGCTTCCAAAGCGGATGTTGTTGCTGCTTGAGCGCTACACTAAGCAGGAAACCACTTCGATGAGCGTGGAGAAGCGGATATGGAAGGCAGTGCTCGGCAGATATACATGGCGCATATTGCTATATTCCACGCTGATAATAGCAATCATATTGATTTCAAACAGCTATTTGCTTCCGTTTATGGACAAAATGGTGGGTGAGACGTGGGGCGATGTGGTGTCGGCAGGAGTTACGCTGACGGTGATGGCACCATTCTTGCTGGCGCTGTCGATACCCACCACAAAGCGGAGCGAGTGGGAGGCACTTGAGAAGCAATCGGGTAGCCGCTCGACGATGCCGCTTGTGGCACTGAGCATAGTGAGGCTGATAATAGCTTTCGGAATGGTGTCGTGGTATTTGAGTCATGTGTTCACGTTCACTGCGGGAGTGACGATAGCTTTCGGGCTGATAGTGCTGATATTGATATTCCTCTCGAAGAAGGTGCGTCGCCGCATGCACGATATGGAGAAGCGGTTTATCAGAAACTTGAATGAGCGCGAGTTGAGGCGCAGCGGGCGCGGCAATGATGCCACGCTTGTGTCGGACCTTCATGTGGCGTATATCAAGGTGGGTTATAGTTGCCCCTTTGTGGGGGAGCGGCTAAGAGACTCAGACTTGCGCAAGAAATATGGAGTGAATGTGGTGAACATACAGCGAGGGTCGAAGCGCTTTCCGATACCTACCGGTGATATGCGCATATTTCCGGGCGACTTGCTGGGTATCATAGGCACTGATGAACAAATACAGAAGCTGTTGCCAATAATTGAGGATGCACCGGGCAGTGACATAGAAGTGGATGACATAGAGATGAAGCTGATGCCAATAGCAGTGGGAGAAGGCTCGCCGCTTGTGGGTAAAACGTCGGCTACGCTGAGGCTGCGCGATGACTATCAGGCGTTGCTTGTGGCGATACAGCGAGGCGATGAAGAATACATAAAGCCCGATGGCAAAGAGACCTTTATGCCCCACGACACGCTGTGGGTGGTGGGCAATGAGGCGAAACTTGCCGCACTATGCAGGTAGGGCGGTGTAATGCACTTATTGGCAGTGACTTATAAAATTTTTTGGTCAGTTTTGTTCGCGATATAAGTGAAGTCTCATAAATTTTTTTTAATTTTGCAAACAGAAATAACAACCTCATAGAAATTATTCATGCAAGAGAAGATTATTATCTTAGATTTCGGTTCGCAGACGACGCAGCTAATAGGACGCCGCGTGCGAGAGCTGAATATGTATTGCGAGATTGTTCCCTACAATAAGTTTCCACACGGCGATGAGTCGGTGATAGGCGTAATCTTGTCGGGAAGCCCATTCTCGGTTTACGACGAGAAAGCATTCAAGGTGGATTTGAGCGGCATAAGGGGCAAATATCCCTTGCTGGGCATCTGCTATGGCGCACAATTCATGGCCTACACTAATGGGGGCAAGGTGGAGCCGGCAGGCACGCGCGAGTATGGCCGAGCCAATTTGTCGAAATTTGACGCTGAAAATCCATTGCTGAAAGGCGTGAGTGCAAACTCGCAGGTGTGGATGAGCCATGGTGACACCATCACAGCGATACCCGACAATTTCAAGATTATAGCATCGACCGACAAGGTGGCAGTAGCCGCTTATCAGGCAGAGGGCGAGAATTTGTGGGGCGTACAGTTTCATCCCGAGGTGTTTCACTCGGTAGATGGCACGCAGATATTGAAGAACTTTGTGGTGGATATTTGCGGTGGCAAGCAGGATTGGAGCGCGGCATCGTTCATAGAGAGCACAGTGGCACAGCTCAAGGAGCAGCTTGGCGACGACAAGGTGGTGCTTGGATTGAGCGGAGGCGTGGATTCGTCGGTGGCAGCAGTGTTGCTTAACCGTGCAATCGGCAAGAACTTGACTTGCATATTTGTGGATCATGGAATGCTTCGCAAGAATGAGTTTAAGAATGTGCTTCATGACTATGAGTGCCTTGGGCTGAATGTGATAGGCGTGGATGCCAGCGAGAAATTCTTTGGAGAGCTTGCCGGAGTGACTGAGCCGGAGCGCAAGCGCAAAATCATAGGCAAGGGATTCATCGACGTGTTTGATGCAGAGGCGCACAAGATAGAGGATGTGAAATGGCTTGCACAGGGTACGATTTATCCCGACTGCATAGAGTCGCTTTCGATTACCGGAACCACCATCAAGAGCCATCATAATGTGGGCGGCTTGCCCGAGAAGATGAAGCTGAAGCTTTGTGAGCCGTTGCGCCTGCTCTTCAAGGATGAGGTGCGCAACGTGGGACGCGAGCTTGGCATGCCCGAACATCTCATCAAGCGCCATCCATTCCCGGGACCGGGACTTGCGGTGCGCATACTTGGCGATATCACCCCCGAGAAGGTGCGCATATTGCAAGATGCTGATGATATATTCATTCAGGGACTGCGCGACTGGGGACTTTATGACCAGGTGTGGCAGGCAGGCGTGATATTGCTGCCTGTGCAGAGTGTGGGCGTGATGGGCGATGAGCGCACCTATGAGCGTGCGGTGGCGTTGCGTGCTGTGACAAGCACCGATGCAATGACAGCCGACTGGGCACACTTGCCATACGACTTCATGGCGAAGGTGAGCAACGACATCATCAACAAGGTGAAGGGCGTGAACCGCGTGTGCTATGACATAAGCTCGAAGCCACCTGCAACGATTGAGTGGGAATAATTCTCACCAAGAGTCGTAACGGCATTGGGAAACTGCCAGATGCAGAGAAATGAGATGAAGATCTGCATGAGGCAGAGAAGCAGAATACTTAACTAACTAATAATATTACATAATCGTGGCACTGAAGGGTGCTACACAACTATTACAAAATAACAGAATTATGGCTTACGTATTTACAGATGACAATGCAAAAGAGGCAATAGAATCGGGCAAAGCCGTGGTGATTGACTTCTGGGCAGAATGGTGTGGACCATGCAAGAGAGTTGCGCCGATAGTAGATGAACTTGCCGAGGAATATGCCGACAAGGTGCTTATAGGCAAGTATAATGTAGATGATTATTCTGACCTCAGCACAGAGTATAGCATCCGCAACATTCCAACGATGCTTTTCTTTAAGGGAGGCGAATTGAAGGAGCGCAACGTGGGCTCGATTTCAAAAGCCGACTTGGCAAAGAAAATTGATGCACTTCTCGGGTGAGAGGAGAAAGATAAAGATGATATAGCAGGCGAATCAGTGGAGAATGAGGCAAAGCTACATTTGAGGGATTAGCCTGAAAGAAGGAGATGAATTGTGCTCGGAAGAGCGGGTTTATCTCCTTTTTTATCAAAAAACCGATAAAAATGCAGAATAAGTTACTTTTTGTTGATGAAATGAGGGATAATTTTGTAATTTTGCAAGCGATTAGGAGAGATAAATATTAATTAAATAAATAAAACAAAAAGCATTATGACAACAACAACGATTAAAAGCACGCTGCGCGACTCTGCCGCGATGCGGTGGACGGCGCTGCTTTTGCTGGCGTTGGCGATGTTTTGTTCGTATATATTTATGGACATACTATCGCCAATCAAGGACCACATGCAATCGACACTTGGCTGGGATTCAACGGCATTTGGAACGATGCAGGGTTCGGAGACATTCCTCAATGTGTTTGTGTTCTTCCTGATATTTGCGGGAATTATTCTCGACAAGATGGGAGTGCGCTTCACAGCCATTCTGTCGGGAGCAGTGATGCTCGTGGGAGCCACTATCAACTGGTATGCGGTGACGCGCTATTTCCAGGGCAGTGGACTTGAGACGTGGTTTAATGAGAATCTGAATTACATTCCGGGCTTTGATGAGCTTGGAATTTCACCCTTCTACAAGGGAATGCCGGCATCGGCAAAGCTGTCGGCAGTGGGCTTCATGATATTCGGCTGCGGAGTGGAGATGGCAGGAATCACGGTGTCGCGCGGAATTGTGAAGTGGTTTAAGGGCCGAGAGATGGCACTTGCAATGGGCTCGGAGATGGCACTTGCGCGTCTTGGGGTGGCAACGTGCATGATATTCTCGCCGGTGTTTGCCGAGATGGGAGGCACGGTGGATGTGTCGCGCTCGGTGGCATTTGGCGTGATATTGCTGATGATAGCGCTGATGATGTTTATCGTGTACTTCTTTATGGACAGAAAGCTTGATGCGCAGACCGGAGAAGCTGAGGAGAAGGACGATCCATTCAAGATAAGCGACATAGGCACAATATTGAAGAGCAGTGGCTTTTGGCTTGTGGCACTTCTTTGTGTGCTCTATTATTCGGCAATTTTCCCATTCCAGAAGTATGCGGTGAATATGCTTCAGTGCAACATACCGTTTGAGGATCCAGAGCCTGGCACATTCTGGGCCGGTGAGGCAGTGGCAGTGGTGCAATATTGCATCATGCTGCTTGTGGCAGCAGCAGCGTTTGCGAGCAACTTTGTGAAATCGGTGCAGAAGCAGGTGAGCCTGATAGTGGTGGCAGTAGTGCTGCTTGTGGTGTTCTGCTATATGGGCTATATGCGCCAGAGTGCAGAGACAGTGTTTGCCGTGTTCCCGTTGCTTGCAGTGGGCATCACGCCGATACTTGGCAAATATGTGGATTATCACGGTAAGGCGGCATCGATGCTTGTGCTTGGCTCGATATTGCTGATAGTGTGCCACTTGACGTTTGCCTTTGTGTTGCCGCAGTTTAAGACGAGTGCATTTGGCGGTGTGATAGTGGCATATATCACCATTCTGGTGCTTGGAGCGTCGTTCTCGCTTGTGCCTGCCTCGCTGTGGCCGAGTGTTCCGAAGCTTGTGGATGCCAAGATTATAGGAAGTGCGTATGCGCTGATATTCTGGATTCAGAATATAGGCTTGTGGCTGTTCCCGCTGCTGATAGGCAAGATACTCGACAAGACCAATCCGGAGATAGTGGAGGGCCTTGCGAATGGCACGCTGACGCCGGAGGTGGCAGCAGTATCGTATGACTATACGGCTCCGCTTGTGATGCTTGCGTGTCTTGGTGTAGCAGCCTTGATACTTGGTTTTATCCTTATTGGAGAAGACAAGCGCAAAGGCTATGGCCTTGAGAAGCCAAATGTAACCTCGAAGTAACGACAAAAAAATGTGCAAAACTGCATAAAAAATGAATTTCGCTGCAATTAAAGAAAAAAATCTTTAATTGCAGCGAAATTTCATATAAAAAATGATGGCAGTGCACATATTTTACACTATATTTGCAACACGGAAAGTAAAAATCAATTTTTATTAAAATATGAAGAAACATAATTTTTACGCCGGTCCGTCGATACTCAGTGAATATACACTCACAAAGACGGCTGAAGCGATTAAAGATTTCGCAGGTACGGGACTATCAATTCTTGAAATTTCGCACCGAAGCAAAGAGTTTACAGCAGTGATAGAGAATGCTGCAGCACTTGTGAAGGAGCTGCTCGAAGTGCCCGAGGGCTACAGCGTGCTATTCCTTGGCGGAGGTGCAAGCACTCAATTCTGCATGGTACCATTTAACTTGCTTAACAAGAAAGCCGGATACCTTGACACAGGTACATGGGCCAACAAGGCAATCAAGGAGGCAAAGCTGTTTGGCGAGGTAGAGGTAGTAGCCTCATCGAAAGAAGCCAACTATACATATATACCAAAGGATTACACTATTCCTGCTGATGCCGACTATTTCCATTTCACAACCAACAACACTATTTATGGAACAGAGATTCGCAAAGATTTGGATTCGCCTGTGCCATTGGTAGCTGATATGTCGAGCGATATCTTCTCGCGCCCTGTGGATGTGTCGAAATATGATATCATCTATGCCGGAGCACAGAAGAATCTTGCACCTGCAGGCGTTACCATAGTGATTGTGAAAGATGAAGCAATGGGTCATGTGGATCGCGTGATACCTACGATGCTCGACTATCGCACACACATCTCGAAGGGCTCGATGTTTAACACACCGCCGGTGTTGCCGGTGTTCTCGGCACTCAAGACACTTGAGTGGTATAAGGAACTTGGAGGTGTGAAGAAGCTTGAGGAGATGGATAAGGCAAAGGCAGCAGTGCTCTATGATGCAATTGACTCGAGCAAGATGTTTGTGGGCACAGTGAAGGCAGAGGATCGTTCGATTATGAATGTGTGCTTCGTGATGCAGCCCGAATATAAGGAGCTTGAGAAGGACTTCATTGACTTTGCATCGACGAAGGGCATTGTGGGCATCAAGGGACACCGCAGTGTGGGCGGATTCCGTGCATCGCTCTATAATGCACTGCCAATGGAGAGCGTAGAGGTGCTTGTGGCAGCAATGAAGGAATTTGAGGCAAAGCACTAAAATAACATAAAGACAACAAAAAACGGATTTATCCTCGCCGTTGCTTGCTTATGGCGGGGATAAATTGTAACAAATAAACAAAAGACGAGGTGACTATGAAAATATTAGTTGCAACAGAGAAGCCGTTTGCGCCAGTGGCAGTAGATGGCATAAAGGAAGTAATTGCGGCATCGGGTCATGAGCTTGTACTTCTTGAGAAGGGCACAAAGGCCGACTTGATTAACGCAGTGGCCGATGTAGCCGGACTCATTGTGCGCAGCGACATTGTGGATAAGGAAGTATTTGATGCGGCAAAGGAACTGAAGGTGGTGGTACGTGCCGGAGCCGGTTACGACAACATTGACCTTGCAGAGGCAACAGCGCATGGCGTGTGTGTGATGAACACTCCGGGACAGAACTCAAATGCTGTGGCAGAGCTGGTGTTTGGTATGCTT
The DNA here is from genome assembly GCA_051890435.1 of Muribaculaceae bacterium. Lineage (GTDB taxonomy): Bacteria > Bacteroidota > Bacteroidia > Bacteroidales > Muribaculaceae > CALZFJ01. The sequence continues at coordinate 5,752 of JBJFEF010000227.1, read as the reverse complement.
GTGATGATGATCCGCAACAACTACAATGGCACAGCAGGAACAGAGCTTAAGGAGAAGACACTCGGCATACATGCCTACGGACAGGTGGGCCGCAATGTGGCACGCATCGCCAAGGGATTTGGCATGACAGTGTCGGCACTCGACCCATTTGTGAAGGATGAGGATATGATAGCTGACGGCATCACTCCGGTACACTCGGTAGAGGAGCTTTACTCGAAGAACCAATATGTATCGCTTCACATTCCGGCAACTGCACAAACAAAGAAGTCGGTGACCAAGGAGCTTATCAAGCTTATGCCAAAGAATGGAGTTCTTATCAACACAGCCCGCAAGGAGGTGATAGATGAGGAGAGCCTTGCAGAGGCATTTGCCGAGCGAGCCGATTTCCGCTATGTAGCTGATGTGAAGCCCGACAATGCTGCTGAGTTGAAGGAGAAATATGGCGACCGCATATTCTACACACCGAAGAAGATGGGTGCTCAAACTGCAGAGGCTAACATTAAGGCAGGCATTGCAGCAGCAGAGCAGGTGGTAGCCAACCTGAAGGATGGCTGGAACCGCTTCCAGGTGAACAAGTAAACTTGGATGTTTGCAGAATGGAAACATTAGCCTCGCGCTGAAGGTGCAGATGAAAGAATGCTGTGACTTCGGGGTGAGGCTATTTTTATTGATAAAAGCAGGTGGGCATAAGAAAGGCCTGCATCAAGATAGAAACGAATTAATTATTATGAAGAAGATAATGTTTTTGCTCGTGGCGATGATGATTGTGGCCACGATGACTGCACAGGAGGCACTCTGGAGCGGTACACAGGTGAAATCGCCTGTGGTGAACGATAATGGCTCGGTGACATTTTCGATTTTTGCGCCACAAGCAAAGCAGGTGCAGGTTACCGGCTCGTTTCTTCCGACAAAAATGGTGGAGACACCGATGGGAAAGTTTGAACAGCCGGGAGTTGCCGACTTGCAGAAGGATGATAAGGGAGTGTGGACGTTCACGTCGGGAGTTCTTGCATCGGAGCTTTACACCTATAACATAATTGTAGATGGAATGGCGATGCTTGACCCGGCGAATGTGTATGTTAACCGCGATGTAGCGTCGCTTACGAGCCTGTTCATAGTGAAGGGAGAGCCGGGAAGTAAGGGCGATTTGTACTCGGTGAATGATGTTCCGCATGGCAATCTTGCCAAGGTGTGGTATGACAGTCCACAGCTGGGAATGAAACGCCGCATGAGCATCTACACACCGCCGGCATACGATGAAGGGAAGGACTATCCGGTGATGTACTTGCTGCATGGAGCGGGAGGCGATGAGGATGCGTGGCCCACGCAGGGACGTACGGCGCAGATTCTCGACAATCTTATTGCATCGGGTAAGGCTGTGCCTATGATTGTGGTGATGCCAAATGGAAATGCATCGTGTCCGGCTGCACCGGGAGAGTGGTGGAGAGGAATGTATCAGCCATCTTTCATGGAGAGCTTGAATCCGGCAACGCAGCCAAAGGCTTCGATGGATGAGAGTTTTATGGATATTGTAAAATATGTGGAGAGTCACTACAAGGTGAGAGCCGACAAGGCACACCGTGCGGTGTGTGGACTGTCGATGGGTGGCGGTCATTCGTTTCACATCACGAAGCGTTTTCCTGATGCGTTTGACTATGTGGGACTGTTTTCGGCAGGATTGACTATTGGTGGCGACCAAACGAAGCCTTTCTATGATGTGCTGAAGAGTGATGAATCTATGCAGAAGCAGCTTGCAGCTCTGTTTTCGGCAAAGCCAAAGCTTTACTGGATAGGAATAGGCGAGACTGATTTCCTATATCAGCAGAATGCCGATTTGCGTCGCTATCTCGATGAGAAGGGATATAAATATGAATATCGAGAGACAGATGGCGGACACATTTGGCGCAACTGGCGCATCTATCTCACAGAGTTTGCGCAGAAGATATTCAAATAGATGAAAAAGTGATGTGAAGATAGCACTTTGATAATTTTATTGAGGAAAATAATTGCCCCTGCTACGCGGTTTTATTGTGGAAGCAGGGGCAATTTTTATTGTTGTTGAGGTGATGACATCAGCGGAGGTAGCGAGAGAAGAATTTCCACACTTCTTCGCCGGTGTTGATATATTTTTCAAACCAGCTGTGCGGGCCGTTTTCTACTTTGTAGAGCCAAAGGTCGCAGTGAGTGTCGGGGTTAGAGAATGACATTTTGATGATACGGCTGTGGAGAGTGGTGTCGGGCACGGCGATGGTGTCGATTGCGAAATCGGTGCATTTATTGGCAGTAATGATTTTAGCGGCAGCAACAGGCATGGGGACGTAAACGCCCCAACCATCGGCATTCAGCATATCGCCGGTCCATCGTGAGAGCTTGTCGGCAGTTCCGTGTACTTCCATGAAAGGAACAGGGTGGTCAATTTTGCGGTTTGCATAAAAATCATACATCAGTTGTCCCGAAAGGGAAGCAAATGCTGTGAATGTGTTCTGCTTGGAGTGAGCCATGAGGTGGCAGAGGTCGCCACCATTAGACATACCGGTGAGAAAGGTGTTTTTAGCGCTAAGGTTGTACTTTTTCTGCACGTGCTTTGCGAGGCTACACACTGCGCTGACGTCGTCAACTTTCCAACCCGTTTGAGATGGATATCCTACGTTCCAGCTGTGTTTTCCTTTGGAGTCTTTGAGACCTTGAGCTACGCACACTGCGAAGTGGTGCTTCACAGCTGCACGGTTCATCCAGGTTTTGGATTTTCCGGGATTGCCATAACCGTGGCAGACGACAACGAGTGGTGCGCCGGCAGGGAGATTATCGGGCAATATCATCTTGAAATGACGCATTGCTCCATTGATTTTCACTGAATCGTCGATAACATTCTGTGCTGTGATTGAGGTGGCGCAAAATGCAGCCATAGCGAGCACAATAGCGAGGTGTCGGAATAGAGTTTTCATAAAAAAGTGTTGTTTTATCGTGTGACAAAGTTACATAAAATCTCGGGGATTTTTATGAAACTTTTGATAAGTTTTACTGCACTCGGCATAACCAAAAATGAAAAACTTTGTTTTTCTTTTTGATTCTGCCCTCGTTTGTTGTAACTTTAGATAAGTTTTACTGCACTCGGCATAACCAAAAATGAAAAACTTTGTTTTTCTTTTTGATTCTGCCCTCGTTTGTTGTAACTTTGCACGAAATATATTGACAGAAATCACGAATTGATGGATTATAAATTATTAGCTACTGACAAGGCGTGTGCTGCACGCGCAGGACTGATTACTACTGCACATGGCGAGATAGAGACTCCTATTTTTATGCCGGTGGGTACTGTGGGATCGGTGAAGGGTGTGCATTTTCACGAGCTTGAAGACGACATAAAGGCTCAGATTATTCTGGGCAACACATATCACTTGTATCTGCGCCCAGGCATGGATATTATAGGGAAAGCGGGTGGACTGCACAAGTTCAATGGCTGGAAACGCCCGATTCTCACCGACAGCGGAGGCTTCCAGGTGTTTTCGCTTTCGGCTAATCGCAAGTTGAAGGAGGAGGGAGCCTACTTCCGCAGCCACATCGATGGCTCGAAGCACTTGTTTACGCCTGAGGGTGTGGTGGATATTCAGCGCATCATTGGCAGCGACATAATGATGGCACTCGATGAGTGCCCTTCGGGGAAAAGCGACTATGAATATGCCCGAAAGTCGCTTGCGCTGACGCATCGCTGGCTTGAGCGTGGCTGGAAGCACTACAAGGAGACTGAGGGGCTTTATGGCTACTCACAGGCTTATTTTCCGATAGTGCAAGGATGTGTTTATCCCGACCTACGGCGACAGTCGGCAGAGTTTGTGGCATCACTTGGAGCCGATGGCAATGCGATTGGCGGACTTGCGGTGGGTGAGCCTGCCGAGAAGATGTATGAGATGATAGAGGTGGTGAATGAGATACTGCCCACCGACAAGCCGCGCTACTTGATGGGAGTGGGTACTCCTGCCAACATACTTGAGGCGATAGAACGCGGGGTGGATATGATGGACTGTGTGATGCCTACGCGCAACGGTCGCAACGGTATGCTATTCACACGCCATGGCATTATGAATATGCGCAACAAGAAGTGGGCTGATGATTTCTCACCGATTCAGGAGGACGGACCGTCGATGGTTGACCATGTGTATAGCAAGGCTTATTTGCGACACCTCTTTGTGAGCCAGGAGTTGCTTGCGATGCAGATTGCAAGCATACACAATCTTGCCTTCTATTTGTGGCTTGTGAAGGAAGCCCGGAAGCATATTTTAGCCGGCGACTTCAAGGCGTGGAAAGATGAGATGGTTGTGAACGTTACGCGCCGACTATAACAATACACACTTTAAGCAAGGAATGATGAGATTCTTCAAGAAAAAGAATACTGCCGATAATGGCACTACTGACACCGGAGGCGACAAAGTGGCAGTTGCTCCACGGAAGCAGGGCAAATCGATGGTGAAGATATTCGACCTCTACATTATCAGGAAATTCCTGGGGTCGTATGTGTTTTCGATATTGCTGTTGCTTGCCATTGTGGTGATGTTTGACATCAACGAGAAGCTTGACGCGATGCTCACGGCACCGCTGAAGGAGACGGTGTTTGACTATTTCATGAATTTTTTGCCATACTTTGCCAATCAGTTCAGCCCTCTGTTCACGTTTATTGCTGTGATATTTTTCACATCGAAGCTTGCCGACAATTCAGAGATAATAGCGATGCTGTCGAGTGGAATCAGCTTCCGCAGGCTGATGGTTCCGTATCTGGTATCGGCGGCGATAATCGCGGCATTCTCGTATGTGCTGGCGGCATATGTGATACCACCTGCGAATGTGAAGCGAATAGAATATACCAACAAGTGGGTGAGCAACAAGAAGGTGGAATATGGCACCAACATACAGCTGCAGGTGGCACCGGGTGTGATTGCCTACATGTCGCGCTATGATAATGTGTCGAAAAACGGCTATAAGTTTTCGCTTGAGAAATTTGAGAACAAGGTGATGAAGTCGCGTCTCACGGCGCAGTCGATAACATATGATACGCTTTATAAGTGGACGATTAAGGACTATGTGATACGTGACTTCAAGGGGTTGCGCGAAACAATCCGAAAGGGGTCGAAGATGGATACAATAATTGAGATGGAGCCGCGTGACTTCCTTATCTCAAAGAACGACCAGGAGACGCTCACTAATGAGCAGCTGAAGACCTATATCAACCGCCAGAAGGAGCGAGGAGTGGCAAACATCAAGAACTTTGAGATAGAGCTTGAGAAGCGCTATGCAATGACGGGAGCAGCATTCATTCTCACGGTGATAGGCATGTCGCTGTCGTCGCGCAAGGTGAAGGGAGGAATGGGAATCAACATAGGCATAGGCCTGTTGCTGAGTTTTTCCTACATCCTGTTCTCTACGGTTACGTCGTCGTTTGCGGTGTCGGGCTATACGTCGCCATTTGTGGCGATGTGGATACCAAACGTAATCTATACGTTTATAGCCATTTACCTCTATCGCCGCGCTTCGATATGATGAAGTGACAATATGAGGCGTGCAAATGGCGTTGCCGCTCACAGACTAATGAATTAAGATATAGATGAATAAAATGAAAAAGGAAGGGAATCGGTGATGATTTCCTTCCTTTTTAGTGGGGATTGTGGAGGTGGAGGGGTTTGAACCCTCGTCCAAACGCGGAATCAATGGGCTTTCTACATGCTTAGTCGTGACTTGGTTGTCGGCAACAGGCAGGATC
>JBJFEF010000226.1:0-6352 GCA_051890435.1 Muribaculaceae bacterium | reverse complement strand
AATTGGGTTTTTATGGATTCTGCTACTATAACGGTTCTTACCGTCACGCTGGTCTCTATGGTGTTCTCGGCGTTTTTTTCGGGAATGGAGATTGCTTTTATCTCGTCGAACAAGGTGCGTGTGGGTATCGACACCCAGAAGGGTGGCATCACAAGCCGCATCATCGACACTTTCTACAACCACAGCGATATGTTTATTTCTACTATGCTGGTGGGCAACAACATTATGCTGGTGGTGTATGGCATGGGCATGGCGAAGCTTTGCGAACCCGGGCTGACGTCGCTGCTCGGTGGCAGCGAGGTGCTGGTGCTCATCGCACAGACGCTTATCTCCACCGGCATCATTCTCATCACCGGCGAGTTTTTCCCCAAGACGATTTTCCGCGTTAATCCCAATGATTCGCTCCGCACTTTTGCCACTCCGCTCTATCTCATCTACTTGCTGCTCTATCCTATCTCGCTGGTGACCTCGGCGCTGTCGTCGCTGCTGATGCGCATTTTTGGCGTGAAGCTTGAGCACACTCGCGTGAAGGCTATCACTATGGGTGAACTTGATGCTTACCTCCAGGAGAATATCGACACTACCGAGGAGGAGAACAAGGAGGTGGAACGCGAGGTGAAGATTTTCCAGAATGCTATCGACTTTTCGAGCACTCACTTGCGCGACTGCATGGTGCCTCGCAATGAAATGGTGGCGGTGAACATCGACACCACGGGGCGTGAGGAACTGAGTCGCCGCTTCACGCAGTCGGGACTCTCGAAGATTGTGGTGTATCGCGACGATATCGACAATGTGCTTGGCTACATCCATGTGAGCGAACTTTTCACTCCGCAAAACAACTGGAAGGAGTGCATCAAGCCTGTGATTTTTGCTCCCGAAACGATGCTTGCCAACAAGATGATGCAGAGTCTGCTGAAGGAGAAGCGAAGCATGGCTGTGGTGATCGACGAGTTTGGCGGTACGGCGGGCATTGTGACTCTTGAGGACCTGGTGGAGGAAATTTTCGGCGAGATTGAGGACGAGCACGACCACAACCGCCTCATCGCACGTCAGACGTCGGAGGGTGTATATGAGTTCTCGGGCCGAATGGAGATTGAGGAAATCAATGAGAAATTTCACCTCGACTTGCCCGAGAGTGATGAATATCAGACTATTGCCGGCTACATTCTCTTCAATCTTGAGGAGATTCCCGCACAGGGCGAGTCGATGGTGCTCGATGGCATGAAGCTCACCGTGCTGAAGAAGTCGGCTGCCCGCCTTGAGCTGGTGCAGGTGGATACCAACGCAGTAGAAGAATCAGAGAAATAACGATTACCTTGCGTGTGTTGAACTCGCAGGTGGCTACATTCAATAAAACTTAAATCACACCGTCGCGGCGTGCTTTTTGCGAGCTGAAAGTGAGGTGGCTCGTCATTTTAGCTAATCGGGCACTTGTGATGGGCATTTCTCGCCCGGCGAGCAGCTGCATAGCATCGCCACACAAGGCAAGCGCTTTTGCCGCCCACAGTGGCACACAGGGCACACTGTGTTTTCCCTGCCGCTCTGCTACCTCGCGTGCAATGGCAGCAAAAGTGGGATGCTCAGCCTCACACACATTATAGATGCCTCCAATGGCTGCCACCCGAGGCACAATCTCGGCAAGACGCTCCACCCTGAGCACACTCTTGCGTGCTTTTCCGCCACCTATCAAAGCAAACCGATTTCGGGCAATGCCAAGCTCCATAGCGCCCAGATTGCCGGGAGCTCCATCGCCAAGCATAAGCGGAGCACGCACTATCGCCAGCCTCACACCGTGGCTCTTGCTCCACTGTTGCAAATATTGCTCGGCAAGAATCTTGCTGTGAGCATAGGGCGTGGTGCCTCCAAGAGGGTGCGTCTCGTCGATTTCCTCACCGGCATCGCAGCCATACACTGCCACCGTGCTGAGATACACCAGCACCTCGGGCACGCCCACCACTTCGAGTGCTCGGCACAAATTCACCGTTCCTGTATGATTCACATCGTAGAACTGCTGCCGCTCTGCCTCAGTGCGAGGCACAACGTGAGCCTTGCCACACACATGCAGCACCACATCATAGCGCTGCGGCAACTGTGGAGGGCACACGGTGAGGTCGGCAACAATGTCGTTCACCGCACTACGCCCAAGCGAAGTCACGGCATAGCGGTGACTGAGGAGTGGCATAATATGCCGCCCCACAAAGCCCGACGCTCCTGTGAGGAGCATCGAAGCGACGTTCCGAGAGTTGTTGCTTGTGCCCATATCGTAGGTTTTCGATGACTTTAAACTAAAAAAGTCTTGAAGCTGAGGGCTCCAAGACTTTCTGCGCGGTGCGGACGAGACTCGAACTCGCGACCCCATGCGTGACAGGCATGTATTCTAACCAGCTGAACTACCGCACCAATGGTATTTCGCTTTTGCGTGTGCAAAGTTAATACATCACTCCCAATTATGCAAAACTTTGCACGAAAAATCATAGATTTAATGTTAATTTAATGTGATGTGCACGATACTTGCCCATTTGCGCCATAACTTTGCATCGTGAAAGGAAACAAAAAGCCTCTCTCCACCAAAGGAGCAGCAAAAGCCCCTGAGATGAACAAAACGCGAACAATTAATTTCTTTACTTAAAATTTAAAACCTAAAGATTATGAACAAGACCGATGCATCTGCACTCAATTGTGTGCTACTTATCATGGCAATGATTTCAATCATGCTCTTCATCTGAACGTAAGTTATCAAAACTCCGCGAGCCAAAGGCTGTGGGGGGGTATAGTCAAGAAAAGCCGTGGGTTTGCAGCCAATTTACAAGTGTGCAAACCCACGCAAATTTTTTGTGTCTATTTATTGCATCGGCTACAAAAATGTGCCATCCTGAACAAAGTTCCCTCATAAAAGTGTGCTATTCCCCACAAAGTTCCCTCATAAAAGTGTGCTATTCCCCACAAAGTTCCCTCATAAAAGTGTAACATTCCCCACAAAGTTCCCTCATAAAAATGTGCCATCCTGCACAAAGTTTCCTCATAAAAGTGTAAAATCTCTTGCTAATTTGCTGATTTATATATATTTTTGCAAGCACATCCACAAAACAAGCATTTCTATGGAAAGAGAAGTAATAAACGACCTTATAAATTGGAAGAACCGAAGCGACCGAAAACCTTTGATCCTGCTTGGCGCACGACAAGTGGGCAAAACTTTTATCCTCAAAGAATTTGGCCGTAAATATTTCAAAAAAACAGCCTACATCAACTGCGACAATAATACCCTTGTAAAAAACCTTTTCCAAGCCGACTACGACATCAATCGAATACTGCTCGCCATCGGTTCAATAACCGGGGTTAGCATCAGTGCCGGAGATACACTCATTATTCTCGATGAAATTCAAGAGCTGCAACGAGGACTTAACGCATTGAAATATTTTTGCGAGGAAGCCCCTCAATATCATGTAGCAGTGGCAGGCTCACTGTTAGGAATTACACTGCATCAAGGTGAATCCTATCCGGTTGGTAAAGTCAACACCATTGAGATGCACCCTATGACCTTCGGCGAATTTCTTGCAGCCAAAGGGCGCGAAAAAATGTGGGAACTGCTGAAACAAAAGCAATGGGACGTTATAGCCAGCTTGTCATCGACCTTCACTCAGTTGCTTCGCGAATACTATTTTGTGGGTGGAATGCCCGAGGCAGTTAAGACTTTTGTCGAGACCAATGATGCAATAAAAGTGCGTGAAGTGCAAAATGAAATACTTCGTGCCTACGACAAGGACATCTCCAAGCACGCTCCTATAAATGAGGCGGTGAGAATCAACCAAGTGTGGAAATCAATTCCGGCTCAGCTCGCCAAAGAAAACCGCAAATTCATTTACGGTGTGGTGCGTACCGGGGCGCGGGCAAAGGATTATGAAGTGGCTCTGCAATGGCTTCTTGATGCCGGATTAGTGCACATGGTAGAGCGCGTGAAAACACCCTCAATGCCACTGAAGTGCTATGCCGATTTCACATCGTTCAAGCTTTATTTGCTCGATTGCGGACTTCTTGGCGCTATGAGCGACACCCCACCTGCTCTCATGCTCGTTCCCAACAACATGAAAGAAAGCAAAGGCCAGTTCACCGAGAACTTCGTGTGCATGCAGCTACACGCAATCAACAGTATGGGCGTGTATTACTACAGCAAGGAGAACAGCTCCCAAGAGGTAGAATTCGTTGTACAACACGATGCTGTGATAGCTGCAATTGAAGTGAAATCAGAAGAAAATCTACGCTCGAAATCGCTCAAGGCATTCCATGCCGACAACCCCGACGTGATATGTCTGCGTGCCTCTATGCTCGACTACATAGAGCAAGAGTGGATGACAAATGTGCCCTTGTATGGAATTGCAGCCTATTGGACATAGACGTCAGTGTCTTTTTGCTCATCCTGGTCTTCTGTGTCTCCTATGACGAAGTGATTAATGCGATTAATCGTGGGGAGGTGCTGAAATTTCTTTGGCGCCACTTTCATTTTGTGGAGATTTTTATTAATTTTGTGGAATGTAAAATCAACGCCGCTATTGCGCGTTCTCTTTTTATGACTGCTTTATGGACAACGAAAAAAAAACGATACGCTCGGCTAATGCGCCGACTCACCCTTTCAGCCACTCTCTGCCCCTGCAAATTCGCTTCAACGACATCGACACGCTGGGCCATGTGAACAACTCGGTCTATTTCCCATTCTTCGACCTCGGCAAGGCTAACTACTTCAATGCCGTGCGCGGCGAAGTAATCGACTGGAAAAAAGCCGACATCGTGGTGGCTAATATCAACTGCGACTTCCTCGCTCCTGTGTATTTCCACGAGCGCATCGAGGTGCGCACTCAGGTGGACCGCGTGGGCGACAAGAGCTTCCGCATGATTCAAGCCATCGTCAATGCCGATACCGACGAGGTGAAATGCCTCTGTGCTACCATTATGGTGGGATTCGACGTTGCCCGCGGCTGCGCTGCCCCTATCTCCGATGAGTGGAAATCGGCGCTAAACGCCTTTGAAGGTCGCGATTTAGCTGCTAAATAATGTTATTTAACTATAGTGGGCATAATACTTGCCCGGATATAACCTAACTTTGCATCGTAAAACTTCAAAACAACCTGATGATATGAAAATTGGAGACAAAATTCCCGAAATTCTCGGCACCACAGCCGATGGCACAGTGCTCCGCGCAAGCGACTTTGCCGGACGCAAATTAGTGCTCTATTTCTACCCCAAGGACAACACTCCCGGCTGCACCGCCGAAGCTTGCAGCCTCAACGACGGGCTCGACAGCCTTGCCGCAGCAGGCTTTGCCGTGGTGGGCGTGAGCAAAGACTCTCAGGAGTCGCACCGCAAATTTGCCGACAAGTTTGCCCTGAAGTTTCCGCTTATTGCCGACACTGAGCTAACACTTAACGAGGCTTTTGGCGTGTGGCAGAAGAAGAAAATGGCAGGCCGCGAATATATGGGCACCGTGCGCACCACATTCATCATCGATGAGACGGGAACCATCACCGACATCATCACCAAGGTGCAAACCAAAGACAGCGCCAACCAAATATTGAATCTATCAAAATAATAACACATAAATGATTATGGAAGAAAACACTATATTCAACGACGACGAGGGCATCACCCAGCCCATCGCCGAGAAGTCATCAAAGAAGGGCGCAAAGGCTGCTGCCGAAGCTCCCCAGAAGAAGGGTCCCGCTCCTGTTTCGGCTGAAAAGCTCAAAGCCCTGCAAGTGGCTATGGACAAAATCGACAAGGCGTATGGTCGCGGCTCAATCATGAAGCTTGGTGACGACAACGTGGAAGATATCGACGTGATTCCTACCGGCTCAATCGGTCTCGACTTCGCCCTCGGTGTGGGCGGATACCCACGCGGACGCATCATCGAGATTTACGGTCCCGAATCATCAGGAAAAACCACTCTCGCCATTCATGCCATCGCCGAGGCTCAGAAACTGGGCGGAATAGCTGCAATCATCGATGCCGAGCACGCTTTCGACCGCTTCTATGCCGAGAAACTTGGCGTTGACGTGAACAATCTATGGATTTCGCAGCCCGACAACGGCGAGCAAGCTCTCGAAATTGCCGACCAGCTTATCCGCTCATCGGCTATCGACATCATCGTGATCGACTCGGTGGCTGCCCTCACCCCGAAGGCTGAAATCGAAGGCGACATGGGCGAGAGCAAGATGGGTCTTCAAGCCCGACTCATGTCGCAGGCTCTGCGCAAGCTCACCGCCACCATCTCGAAGACCAACACCACCTGCATCTTCATCAACCAGCTTCGCGACAAGCTCGGCGTGATGTTTGGCTCGCCCGAAACCACCACCGGCGGTAA
>JBJFEF010000225.1:0-1770 GCA_051890435.1 Muribaculaceae bacterium | reverse complement strand
ACGCAGCTCAAGAGCCTTCTCGGCGAGAAGATTCTGTTGCTGAAGTCGAAGCTGCTCAAGCAAGTTACGGCCAACGTTGCCGATACCCACTACAAATAGGTTGAGCACCTGAGTGTTTGACAGGAAAAAGCTGTCGTGAATTACGTTGAGAGCCTTGCGCAGATGGTCGAGCTTGATTACGAACGAAATGTTGGTCTCAGAAGCGCCTTGTGCGCAAGCAATTACATTTATACCGTTACGGCCGAGGGTGTTGAAAAGCTTTCCGGCAATACCCGGAGTTTGCTTCATGTTTTCGCCCACAATTGCCACTGTGGCAAGGTCGCGCTCGGGAGTGATGTCGCTGATGTCGCCGGTGCTGAGTTCTACTGCAAATTCCTCTTTCAGCACAGCTACAGCCACATCGGCATCACAATTCTTCACCGCAAACGAGGTGTTGTGCTCCGACGATGCTTGCGACACGAGGAACACGCTCACGCCGTGGCGAGCAAGGGCATTGAAGATGCGAGAGTTGATACCGATAACGCCAACCATACCAAATCCGGTGAGGGTGATAAGGCAAGTGTCGTTGATCGACGAAATGCCTTTGATGGCACGGCTGTCGGTAGCAGGAAGGTGCTCACTGATGAGAGTGCCACGAGCCTCGGGATTGAATGTATTCTTGATGAGAATGGGAATATTCTTGTGGAACACAGGGTAGATAGTGGGAGGATATACCACTTTAGCACCAAAGTTGCACAGCTCCATTGCCTCGATGAATGTGAGGTTGTCGATGACATAAGCCGACTGAATCACGCGCGGGTCGGCAGTCATAAAGCCATCAACATCGGTCCAGATTTCGAGTTGACGAGCATCGAGAGCAGCTGCAATGATAGCTGCTGTGTAGTCGCTACCACCACGTCCAAGATTGGTGATGTCGCCGGTGATGTGATCGGTTGAGATAAATCCGGGAACAATAGCCACTTTGCCGTTGAAGCTGTCGAATGTTTCGTGAATGAGGCGGTCGGTGAGGTCAACGTCGAGTATATGTTTGTTGAATTGGCTTTCGGTCTTAATGAAATTTCGAGAGTCGAAGTGAGTTGCATCTTTGATTATGCGACTGATTATGACCGACGACAAGCGTTCACCATAGCTGAGAATGATGTCGAGAGTGCGGCTCGAAAGGTCCTTGATGAGCGAAACACCGCGGAAAATGTTACCCAGCTCTTCGAGCAGGGAGGCAACAATTGCAGTGATTTCCCCGCGCTGAGCCTCGGGAACGAGTCCGTTGATGATTGTATAATGTCGTTCAGAAATTTCATCAAAGTTTTTCTTATAGTCACAATTTCCCTCGGCAGCCAATTTGGCTGTAGCAATAAGGCGGTCGGTTAGCCCACCGAGAGCAGATACCACAACAATAACTTGCTCATCGCACGACTCCACAATGCGTTTCACATTAGTGAGGCTGTTGATAGTGCCAACCGAAGTACCTCCAAACTTCAATACTTTCATTTCTTAATTTATAAGCGTAATATTAAAAGTAATTTATTCTAAAAACAATAAATCTTGGTAATAAAAATACAAGATATTGTTAGAAAAATATATGTTTCGTTTATGAAAAGGCACAAAAATGGTGTGCCAAATTTTTCAAGGCGTAAAGTTAATACAAAAATTTCATTTGAGATAACTAACACTATCATAATTTTGAATTTGCAGGCTCAAATTCAGTGAATTTTAAGTAGGGAAATTCAGTTAATGGCTTGAATATTCAACCGGGGAAAGGCTCGTGATGGT
>JBJFEF010000224.1:0-1772 GCA_051890435.1 Muribaculaceae bacterium | reverse complement strand
CGATGACCGATTTTCAACTATAACCTTATGTGTACCTATATGGTATGCCTCTGAAACCTTTTTTATTAATTTCTAAATTACTTAAAGCTATGATTAAATGCGATGTAACCGTGCGCGGTACGGTGTCTGACGATGGCAAAAACCGCAACAACTATGAGGGACGACCGTTTTTCACCACTACTCTTGATGTGGTTATCCCCGACAAGAACGGTGTAGGAAAGACTGTTCAGGTCAATGTGATTAAGGATGGCTTTGTGCCGCTTTTCGACGCTCCCACGAAGGGCTCACGCGTGGAGCTGCGTGGGGCGTTGCTTATCCGCCGGCGCGACAATTATTTTGTTTTCCAAATTGCGACGGATGAGTGGAAGCTCGACGGTGTTCCGGAAGATGATGTCATCATCGGCTCTATGGATTTCCGCGGCAAGGTGGGAAAGACTATCGAGGAGAAGAGCGACAAGCGCGGCAAACCTTACTTGCGTTTCTCGGCGTTTTCTGCCGAGAAGATGAAGGACGGTTTTGAATACACCTGGGTGAGCTTCCTCCAGTTTGACGCTGCCTCGCCCGAATGGCTGAAGCCGAGTGTCCGCATCGAGGCGAAGGGTACTCTCGACCTTAACCTCTATAACGGCGTCCTTGGCTTGACTTGCCGTGTGTCGTCGCTTAACGAGTATGTTGCACCTAATGAATGACGGCTATGGCAAAGAAATATGAAAGTGACGGACAAAGTGCCGAAGACAAGGCTCTAAGCCTGTTTTCGGAGATGATTTGCGACAAGATTCGCTCGCTCAAGGATTCCGACCTATGGCAGAAGCCGTGGTTTACCGAGGGCAGCCTTTCGTGGCCGAAGAATCTGGCGGGACGCCCTTACAATGGTCAGAACGCTCTGATGCTTACGCTCCACTGCGAGAAGGAGGGCTACAAGATACCGCGTTTCTGCACCTTCGACGCCCTTCAGAGAATGAACGCCGAGAAGAAGGAACAGCCGAGGGTGCTTGTGACGAAGGGTGAGAAGTCGTTCCCGATTTTCCTCACCACTTTCACCTGTGTAAACCGAGACACGAAGGAGAAAATTCCGTGGGAGGACTACAAGAAGCTATCCGATGATGACAAGAAGCAGTATAATGTCTATCCCAGGCAGCACGTCTTCAGGGTGTTCAACATCGACCAGACGAATCTGAAGGAGGTGCGCCCCGAGCTATATGCGAAATTGGAGGCGGAGTGCACCGGTCGTCGCATTGCGGGTAATGGTGAGCAATTCAATTTCGAGCCGCTTGACAGGATGATTCGTGACAATGGTTGGATTTGCCCCATCAAGCCTACCTACGGCGACGATGCATACTACTCAATATCACGCAACGTAATCATCGTGCCCGAGCGCAGGCAGTTTTCCGATGGTGAATCGTTCGCAGGCACTTGTTTTCATGAGATGGCACACTCTACAGGCTCTAAGGAACACTTCGATAGATTGAAGCCAACCACCTCTGCCGATTACGCCCGTGAGGAGTTGGTGGCAGAGTTGTCGGCAGCGCTTGTCAGTATGCGCCACGGAATGATGAAGATGTTGAAAAGCGACTCTGCGCCCTATCTGAAATCGTGGTTGGGTTCGCTTGACGAATCTCCCGATTTTATCAAGACTGTGTTGGGCGATGTGAAAAGGGCTTCTGATTTGATATGCCAAAACATCGAAAAGATGCAGCAGAAAATCGACGCGGAACGCAGCGCAGGTGCCTCGGAGTCGCTGGAGACAGCCGCAGAGCAGCCGAAAGAGGAAG
>JBJFEF010000223.1:3157-6370 GCA_051890435.1 Muribaculaceae bacterium | reverse complement strand
GGCATCGCTGCCCTTTGTGTAGTATTTCTCAATTATCTTGTCAAAATCTACCATCTATCGTGAATTCATGAAAAAATCATTGTCGGGGAGCAGCATCGCCCCCTCCGTTTCGGTTGCTACAAGCTATTGCAGCGCCTTTGGCTCAGTCAAGCACTGTCACCCAATTGTGAGTGTCGGGCTCATCACCAAGCTGAATGGCACGCAAGTGGTTGTAGAGCTGCGTAGTCACAGGACCGGGCTGACCATCCTTCGCAATCACATATTTCTTGCCGGTGTCGATGTCGTCAACCTCACTGATTGGAGCTGCCACAGCTGCCGTTCCGCACTCTGCTGCCTCCTCAACTCCCTCAAGCTCCTCAAGGAGCATCGGGCGGCACTCCACTTCAAGTCCCATATCCTTGGCTATCTGCTGCAAGCTCATGTTGGTTATCGACGGAAGTATCGACCCCGACTTCGGTGTGATATACTTGCCATCCTTGATTGCAAAGAAGTTGGCCGGGCCACACTCATCTATATATTTCTTCTCCTTCGGGTCGAGGTAGAGCACTGCCGAGTAGCCATTCTTCTTAGCCATCTCGCCCGCTGTGAGGCTTGCTGCATAATTGCCGCCCACCTTCCAGCGTCCGGTGCCGCACGGTGCTGCACGGTCATACTCGCGATAGATAGCCACCTTCGTCGGCTTGAAACCCTCCTTGAAGTACGGACCCACCGGAGTCACAAATATCAAGAACAGATATTCAGTTGCAGGCTTCACACCCACCTGGGCTGTCATTCCTATCTCGAGCGGTCGAATGTAGAGCGACGAACCGCTGCCATAGGGCGGAATGAAGCGCTCATTCAGCTTCACCACCTTCTCCACCATCTCGCGGAATTTCTCCACCGGCAGTGGCTCCATCTTGATGCCCTCTGCACTGCGCTGTATGCGCTTTGCATTCTCCTCAAGGCGGAAGATGCGTATCTTGCCATCCTTGCCCTTAAAGGCCTTCAATCCTTCAAATATTTCCTGGCCATAGTGGAGGCACGTTGCTGCCATGTGTATGTTCAGATACTCCGAGTCGGTTACTTCCACTTCGCCCCATTTTCCGTCCTTATACGCGCATCGCACGTTGTAGTCGGTCTTCATGTAGCCAAACGACAAGTTCGACCAATCGATTGTAGTGTTATTGTCCATTTTTCCTAATATTTTGTGTAATTAATTTTCCTGTCATTCTCCTTCAGCCAACGGCTTCAAAAGACCTCTGCCTTCAGCATTTGCTTCAGCCTCAGAGCCGGCTGCTGCTTCAAGAGACCTCTACCCACGGATAATGCTGTCGGCTTATAGCGCCACTTTTTGCGTCACATTGCCTATTTTCACTATGTAGATGCCGCGGGCATTGATTTTCAGCTCCGACGTCCCCGCATTGAGCACCGCCTGCGACACAAGCTGCCCAAGTATGGTGAACACCTTCACACTCACTCGGTGTGGCGTGCGCACCACTATGGCGCCGTTTTGGCTGAAAATCTCCACTCCATCGCTCTGACGCGGGTCGTTGAGGCTCGGCACCGTCACCGTGTGCGTGGTCTCACGCCACTGCATTTGTGCAGCAGCTTCGCACCACGGCATCAGCATTGCCGGCAGCGCCACAGTCAGTATCAATAGAATCCTTCTAAGCATTTTCCCTCTGAAATTGTGCTTTGATCTTTGCAAAGTTACACCAACACAATGGTAAAAACAAATAAAACCCACGAAAGTTGCACCTTTCGTCGATGTAAAAATACTCCAAAATCCATTCTCCGCCCCTTTTCCTGCCGGGCAACGGCATAGGGCAGCCCTCATCGGCCGCTATCAGCAACGGCATAGGGCAGCCCACATCGCCTGCTATCGGCAACGGCAATCGTCAGATTTCTTCTCCAAGGTCGTCATATTTCTGGAAAAGGAAATCGTTGTAAGGGAAGCGCTGTGTGTGTATAATCTTCGCCTTTGCATAGAGTAGCTGCTTCAGCTCCTCTATGTTGGTGCGGTTCTTCGCCGAGACAAACACGCAATTGTCGTGCAGCTTCGCCATCCACGTTGCCTTCAGCTCTTCGAGCGGAATATTCTCGCGTGTGCGTGGCGTGAGGTCGTCATCGTCCTTCTTCACATAGGTGAACGCATCTATCTTGTTAAACACCACTATCATCTCCTTGTTGGCTGCATCACACACCTCATTCAGCGTCTTGTTCACCACCTCTATCTGCTCCTCAAATTGCGGATGCGAGATATCCACAAGGTGCACCAGAATGTCGGCATCGCGCACCTCATCGAGCGTGGTCTTGAACGATTCCACCAGGTTGGTAGGTAGCTTGCGTATGAATCCCACCGTGTCGGTGAGCAAAAATGGCAGATTCTCTATCACCACCTTGCGGCATGTAGTATCGAGTGTGGCAAACAGCTTGTTCTCGGCAAACACTTCGCTCTTGCTCAGCAAGTTCATAAGCGTGGATTTTCCCACATTCGTATATCCCACAAGGGCTATGCGCGTCAGCTTGCCGCGGTTTTGGCGCTGAATGGTCTTCTGCTTGTCGAGCCCACGCAAGCGCTCCTTCAAGAGTGTTATCTTGTCGAGGATTATGCGGCGGTCAGTCTCTATCTGCGTCTCACCCGGTCCGCGCATTCCTATACCGCCTCGCTGGCGCTCAAGGTGTGTCCACATGCGCGTCAGTCGCGGCAACAAATACTGATATTGCGCCAGCTCCACCTGCATCTTGGCATTCGCCGTCTGCGCACGCTTCGCAAATATGTCGAGAATGAGGCTCGTGCGGTCAAGCACCTTCACCTTCACTTCCTTCTCTATGTTTGCCACCTGCTTGGGGGTGAGGTCGTCGTCGAAAATCACCAGCCCCACCTCATTTTCCTCAATATATTGCGCTATCTCCTCAAGTTTGCCCTTTCCCACAAATGTCACGCGGTTGGGCGCGTCCATGCGTTGCAGGAATTTCTTCACCGTCTCCGCTCCTGCGGTGTCGGCTAAGAATGCAAGCTCGTCGAGATATTCATTTGCCTTAGCTTCATTCTGCGTGGGAGTTATCAAGCCCACAAGCACGGCCTTTTCACTCTCTGCTTCATTTATTATGTGACCTTCAATCATATTCTATATCCTTATTTTTTGCAAAGTTACACAAAAACCGCGAGGTTTCACACCGGCACCATTAAGAAAAATCTATTTATAGGAAAGTTACACAAAAAAGTGATTT
>JBJFEF010000223.1:0-3057 GCA_051890435.1 Muribaculaceae bacterium | reverse complement strand
TCCCGCTCTGCAAAGGAAATGGCGTGCCTCCTCACTGGGGGTGCACGCCATTCGCCTATTCCTGTTGTTTATCGCTATGCTTGAGCAGGGCGGTTTAGTCCTTGTTCAAATTTACGCGCTTGAATGCAGTCACTGTGAGTGTTGCACTCTGCTTCTTCAAGTATGTAGCGATATCCATTGTGTTGTCCGATACAAACTCTTGCTTGAGCAAGCAGTTCTCCTTGAAGAACTTGTTGAGACGACCCTTTGCAATGTTCTGGATCATTGTCTCATTCAAGTTGGCCGACTTCTCAGCTGTTACGTCAGCAATGATCTTCTTCACTGCCACCACGTCTTCTGCTGTAATCCAGCCCTTAGTCTGGTTCGACTCCATGTGAGCCTCGCTGTCGAAGTGTGCAGGATTGAAACCTGCCTTCTTGATAGCTACCTCCACTGCCTTCTGAATCTGCTCCTGGCGAGTCTTGTCAACGGCTACGTTATACTCCGAATCCTTCACCTCCTGCGACATGCTGTCCTCATCGAGTGCAATAGGATTCATTGCTGCCACCTGCATTGCCACTTCCTTGCCCACGTGTGCATCTGCGAGTTTCTCGTTGAATGCCACGATAGTAGAAAGCTTGTTGCCAAAGTGGTTGTAAGCTGTTGCCTCTACGCCTTCTACATATTCATAGGCGCCAAGCTCCATCTTCTCTCCGGTCTTACCAATCTCCTCAACGATGAGATCCGAGATCTTTCTTCCCTCAATCTCCACATCCTTGAGCTCATCAAGATTCTTTGCCTTTGCTGCCATTGCTGCTGCAAGAATCTTCTTGGTGAGTGCCACAAAGCCTTCGTTCTTTGCCACAAAGTCGGTCTCGCACTTCAGTGCCACGATTGCTGCAAATCCCTCAGCTGCATCAGCGATTACGCATCCCTCCGATGCCTCACGGTCCTCACGCTTTGCTGCCACTGCCTGACCCTTCTTGCGAATGATCTCAATTGCAGCATTGATATCGTTGTTTGCCTCAGCCAAAGCCTTCTTGCAATCCATCAAACCGGCACCGGTCATTGCGCGAAGCTTGCTGATATCTGCCATTGTAACTGCCATATTCTTTTATTCTATGGTTTTAGTCGTTAAAATAATTTCTGTTTCCTTCCGTTTGAGCGGTCCGATTACTCAGCTGCCTCCTCGGTTGCTGCCTCCTCTGCGGGTGCCTCTGCCTCTGCTGCCTCTGCTCCCTTGCGGCGTGCCACGCGAGTACGCTTTGGCTTCGGAGTCTCCTCTGCCTCTGCATCCTTGTTGTCAACCTTCTCTACCTTGCGCTCCTCAAGTCCCTCAATCATTGCTGCACAAAGGGTGTCGAGGATAAGCTCGATCGACTTCGATGCATCGTCGTTTGCAGGGATTACGAAATCAATGGGGTTAGGATCTGAGTTGGTATCTACAATACCAAATACAGGTATGCCAAGGCGGTTAGCCTCTGCCACTGCAATGTGCTCCTTCATCACGTCAACCACAAAGAGTGCCGACGGAAGACGGTTCAAGTCAGCAATGCTGCCAAGTGTCTTCTCAAGCTTTGCACGCTGACGTGTGATCTGAAGCTTCTCACGCTTCGAGAGGTTGTCGAATGTGCCGTCCTTTGTCATCTTGTCGATGGCGGTCATCTTCTTCACTGCCTTGCGGATTGTGGGGAAGTTGGTAAGCATACCACCCGGCCAGCGCTCGATTACATAAGGCATGTTCACCGATGTTGCCTTGTCGGCGATCACCTGCTTTGCCTGCTTCTTGGTTGCTACAAAGAGAACCTTCTTGCCGGCTTTTGCAATATTCTTGAGAGCTGCTGCTGCCTCATCAAGTTTCGCAGCTGTCTTGTAAAGGTCGATAATGTGGATACCGTTGCGCTCCATGAAGATGTAAGGAGCCATTGCAGGATTCCATTTGCGTTTCAAGTGGCCGAAGTGACATCCTGCCTCTAAAAGTTGTTCAAAAGTTGGTGTTGCCATTTTTTCTTTTTTCTTTTTTTGTTTACTTTCTGTGTTAATTCAACCTCATGGTAGCTAACCTCGACATCGCGGCCAAGTCAAGTCCATGCGGTTTAGATACTAAACTCTCTGCTTCTTCAAGCTCTGCAAGATATAATACACAATATAATATATTAACGCTTGCTGAACTGGAATCTCTTGCGTGCCTTTGGACGACCCGGCTTCTTGCGCTCCACTGCACGTGGGTCGCGGGTTACGAAGCCTGCTGCACGAAGGGCTGCCTTGTCGTCGGCATTGATCTTCACAAGTGCACGGGCAATTGCAAGGCGAAGTGCCTCTGCCTGTCCCTTGTAGCCTCCACCACAAAGATTCACGTTGATATTATATTTCTCAGCTACTTCAAGAAGGTTAAGCGGCTGCTTAACGATGAATTGAAGAATTGAAGAAGGGAAATAAACCTCGAGCGAGCGCTTGTTGATTGTAATCTCGCCATTACCCTCAGTAACGAATACACGGGCGATTGCGGCCTTACGGCGGCCTACTGCATTAATCTTTTCCATACTCTTCAATCTTATTTAAGTTTGTTGATATCAATTACCTTTGGATTCTGAGCCTCATGTGGGTGCTCTGCTCCGTTATACACGTGAATGTTCTTCAACAAAGCTGCACCAAGGCGATTCTTCGGGAGCATACCCTTCATCACCTTAATAAACAAGGGGTGCTTGCCTGCCTTAACACCTGCCTTCTCCGACTTCATTTGAAGAATTCTCGGAGTTGCCACGCGCTGACCACCGGGGTAACCTGTATAGGACAGATACTTGCGATCATCCCACTTGTTGCCCGTCAAAACCACTTTGTCGGCATTGATAATAATTACGTTGTCACCACAGTCCATGTTTGGAGTGTAGCAGGGTTTGTATTTGCCGCGCACGATTTTTGCAACTTTCGCGCACAGACGACCCAAAACTTGATCGGTAGCATCTACTACCACCCATTCCTTTTGAGCTTTTTCAGCTGTTGCTGAGATTGTCTTGTAACTTAAAGTATCCACTTCGTTATTCCTGATTAAATGTTAATTAAATTATTCATTTCCAC
>JBJFEF010000222.1:0-6375 GCA_051890435.1 Muribaculaceae bacterium | reverse complement strand
GAGAGAGTGATAGACGCGCTGAAGCATTTTGTCGAATGCAGGGTTGTCATTTTTAGCTACTTCAAACTCCTCAATACGAAGAATGCCCGAAATACCCATGTTCTGGGTGATTTCAACGGCATTCGTACTCCATGGAGTAATCATTTCGCGACGGGGGCCAACAAAAGTGCCTTTGAGCACCTTCTTTTTAAGAGGCTTTGCGCCATCGAACAGCCATGTGAATTTCTCGATTTCGGAGTCGGACAGGATGTGGTCGGCATCGACCGCATAGATTGTAGAAGCTCCTTTTTTGAAGAATGTGATCATAATATATAATACTTGAGTGATGTTTTGAGTCGTTTTTATATAATTATGGTGCAAAGTTACAGAAAAACATTGATTCTTGAAAACTTTTATAAAAAGATATGAAGAAATGAGAGATAACTCGATGAAAAAATGTAACTTTGTGATTTAAGATGAAAGAATAGTAATATGCAACGACTGAAAAAAACTATATTTCGTGCACTGATAGTCGCCACAATTGGATTGGCAGGAAGTGCAAAAGCGCAGGTGACTTTCACTGGCAACACACTGCCGGTGTATAGCGAGAAGCCGGCTGCGAGCACCGGACTCAATACGATATATGTGCTCAACAGGTGCGATGGTGTGACAATGAGCTATACTGCTGCAAATGCGCAAGTTGCGGTGGTGTGGCTGAAGTATGGCTCACAGGGAGGCGGATATGCCGAGGAAATTACAGGAGTGAGGAAGGAAGGTGCTGTGACATCGATTGATGTGATTCCCAACACCGGCTATATAATAGAGGAGGGCAGCAACCGCACCTACATCTGGGTGGTTAACTATCAAGACTATTACCTCGACCTTGAGTCGCTGACGCTTGATGCCGAGCAAGATTGCGGCACTGTGCTGCTCAATGTGGAGGGTTCGGGAGCCGATATCAACTACTACACCATTACAGGCGTTCCCAAGAAACTCGACCGCGAAATGAGGCTCACATATAACACTCTGGAGTGGAACGGCGACCAACTGCGCTGGGACGAGAAACAGGTGGAGGAGAGCTTTGACGTGTTTAAGTCATCGATTTCGGTGGCAGCTCCTTACTGCGACACTCAATTCATGCTCACCGGCGACAAGCTGCTCCGTTTTTGGGGAAATGAAACCCAGGTGGAGAGCGCCACATTTGCCACCAAGGCAGTGGCTGTGGAGAGCACCGCAGTGCAAGAGGAGAGAGATAACAGCAATGAGAAGAAAGTGGAAAGTGCATCGCTTGGAGGGTCGGCTCCGGTGACAGTGACATTTACGGCTTATCCCACCGATGCTGTGATACACAAGGAGTGGCAGATGGCGCGTGATGCCGAATTTGCCGATATCATGCTGCGCAAGAATGAGGAAGAAGTGACTAACACATTCACCGAGGCCGGGACATTCTATTTGCGCTTCATAGGCACCAATGCCGAAGGAGATTGCGAGGCAGAGAGTGAAACCTACACCATATCGATAGGAACATCGGCATTGGAGTGCCCCAACGTGTTCTCCCCGACATCATCGGAGGGAGTGAATGATGAGTGGAAGGTGTCATACAAGTCGATAGTGGAATTTCAATGCACCATTTTCAACAAATGGGGCGTGAAAATGTGTGAGATGAACGACCCGTCGCAAGGTTGGGATGGCAAATATAAAGGGAAATATGTGAAATCGGGCACATATTACTATGTGATTAAAGCCCGCGGCTCGGATGGACAAAAATATAACCTGAAGGGTGATATCAATATCATCAACTACAGCACCCGAAGCACAGGCGGCTCTACCGACACCACCGAGTAACCGGGTGGCATCAACAATTAAATAATTTAAATAGAGAACAATGAAGCTAAGAGATAAAACACTGCTGATTGCATATTGCATATCGGCAATAATGGCGTGCTCGTGTGTAGCAGCCGAAATAAGTGAACTGAATGAAGTATATCCACAAATGACGAGCCCGGAGATACCGATGAAGGCAATGCTTGCCGGGGAATCGGTGGATCTTGACCGCATAGATATGGCTGAGAGGCTCGACCGTGAGCTGACGAGCATAGTGTATGGACACAGCAGCACATCGCTTGTGCTGAAGCGTGCCAATAGGTATTTTCCGTTGATAGCTCCCATTCTTGAGAAGAACGGAGTCCCCACCGATTTCATCTATCTTGCAGCGATAGAGAGCAGCTTGAATGTGCGAGCCTACTCGCGAGCCAATGCGGCAGGATTGTGGCAATTCCTCGCTGCAACAGGAAAGCAATATGGGCTTGAGGTGAACGACGAGGTTGACGAGCGCTATCATCCTGAGAAATCGACCGAGGCAGCCTGCAAATATCTGAAAGCAGGATATAAGAAGTATGGACACTGGGCAACAGTAGCAGCGAGCTACAATGCCGGAATGGGGCGCATATCTGGAGCCCTTGAGAAGCAACTGGTGGATAATTCCTACGACCTCTACCTCAATGAGGAGACATCGAGATATGTGTTCAGATTCTTGGCAATGAAGATGGTGCTTGAAAATCCGCGAGCATACGGATATAACCTCACGGCATCGCAGCTATACCAACCAATAGCCTGCAAGGAGGAGGCAGTGAGTGGCAGCGTGGCGAGCTGGAGTGAATGGGCCAAGGAGCGAGGTATCAGCTATGCCCAGCTCAGAGAGATGAATCCGTGGATACGCTCAACCTCGCTCACCAACAAGGCAAAGAAGACCTATATGGTGAAGATTCCGCTTGCCGACGACTTGTATCGCAGCAAGCGCAAGTGCACTGTGTGGAACAAAAAATGGGTAGGAAAATAACAATAAGCAGCAATTGATGCACGATGAACAATTGCTGCATCGGATGTGACGAAAGAAACAGTTAAATAACTAACAAGGAAGAATGATGCAACTCGACGGAAAGAATGTGGAGTGTGTGAGCGTGCTTGGAGCGCGTGTGCATAATTTGAAGAATATCGACGTGGAGATTCCGCACAACAGGCTCACAGTGGTGACCGGATTGAGCGGAAGCGGTAAGTCGTCGCTTGCCTTCGACACAATCTTTGCTGAAGGACAACGCCGATATGTGGAAACATTCTCGGCGTATGCCCGCAATATGCTCGGAGTGCTTGAGCGCCCCGATGTGGATAAGATTACGGGTTTGTGCCCGGTGATTTCGATTGACCAAAAGACGGTGAATAAGAATCCTCGAAGCACGGTGGGAACGACCACAGAGGTGTATGACTATCTACGACTGCTATATGCTCGTGCCGCCGATGCCTACTCCTACTTGTCGGGAGAAAAGATGGTGCACTTCACTGCCGAGAAAATAGTGCATCTTATCCTTGAAAAATATGCCGGGCACAGGGTGTATCTGCTTGCTCCGCTTGTGAAAAATCGCAAGGGACACTACAAGGAGCTATTTGAACAGCTGCGCAAGAAAGGATATCTCACGGTGAGGGTGGATGGCGAATTTCGCGAGATTGCCTACGGAATGAAGCTCGACCGCTACAAGAATCACAGCATTGAACTTGTGGTGGACAAGTTGAAGCCCGATGGCAAATTCAAGGAGCGCCTTGCCGAATCGGTTGACTTGACATTTAAGCAGGGCGATGGGGAGCTGATGGTGCTCGACAAGGATGATGGTGAGCGCATAGGCCACTACAGCCGGAAGCTGATGGATCCGGCAACAGGATTGTCGTATGCCGAGCCGGCGCCACACAACTTTTCATTCAATTCACCGCAAGGCTCATGTCGCAAATGCAAGGGCTTGGGCTATGTGAACCTTATCGACCGCGACAAGGTGATGCCAAATCTTGAAGTATCGATTCATGATGGGGGAATAGTGCCGATAGGGAAATACAAGAACTCGCTAATATTTTGGCAGATTGCTGCCATCTGCAAGAAATATGACGTAACGCTGAAAACGCCGCTGAAGGATGTTCCGGAGGAGGCGATTGACGAGATAATGAATGGCACCGATGAGCGACTCGACATAGAGACTGCCACGCTGAGCACATCAAACTATTTCACCACATTTGATGGACTGGTGAAATACATAGAGTTGCAACAATCGGATGATGCCACTGCCGAGGCACAGAAGTGGGCAGGGCAATTCTTTTCGCGCACAGTGTGTCCTGAGTGTGGAGGTGCAAGGCTCAACAAGGAAGCACTGCATTATCGCATAGGAGGAAAGAATATCGCCGAACTGGCTAAGATGGATATCCTGGAACTGAGCAACTTTATGCACAACATAAGCAGCATGATGACCGACAAGCAGTGGACCATTGCATCGGAGATTGTGAAAGAGATTCAGGGACGACTGAATTTCCTCATTGATGTGGGGCTTGACTACGTGTCGCTCAACCGTAGCTCGGCAACACTGTCGGGCGGAGAGAGCCAGCGCATACGTCTTGCCACACAGATAGGGTCGCAGCTTGTGAATGTGCTCTATATCCTTGATGAGCCAAGCATAGGACTGCATCAGCGCGACAATGTGCGACTAATCGAATCGCTGAAGAAACTGCGTGACTCGGGCAACACCGTGGTGGTGGTGGAACACGACCGTGACATGATGCTTGAATCGGACTATATAGTGGATATTGGTCCCAAGGCAGGGCGCAAGGGTGGCAATGTGGTGTTTACGGGAACACCTGTCGAGATGCTGAAAAGCGACACTCTCACAGCCCGCTACTTGAATGGAAGGCTCAAGATAGCAGTGCCTGAACATCGCCGACCGGGCAATGGAAAGAAACTGACACTGCGAGGCTGCCGTGGCAACAACTTGAAGAATGTGGAAGTGGATTTTCCATTAGGAATGATGGTGTGTGTGACAGGTGTGTCGGGAAGCGGCAAATCGTCGCTGGTGAACGGTACGCTACAGCCAATATTAAGCAAGCACTTTTTCCGCTCACTTCAGGAGTCGTTGCCATATGATGGGATTCTCGGGCTGGATAATGTGGATAAGGTGGTGACTGTGGATCAGTCGCCGCTGGGACGCTCGCCACGCTCAAATCCGGCAACCTATACGGGCGTGTTTGGCGACATACGCAATCTCTTCGTGGGATTGCCTGAGGCGAAAATCCGTGGCTACAAGCCTGGGCGCTTCTCATTTAATGTGGCTGGCGGACGCTGCGAGGCGTGCAAGGGAAATGGCTACAATACGGTGGAAATGAATTTTCTGCCCGATGTGCTTGTGCCGTGTGAAACGTGTGGTGGAAAGCGCTACAACCGTGAGACGCTTGAGGTGCGCTTCAAAGGAAAGTCGATTGCCGACATTCTCGACATGACGATAAATCAAGCCGTGGAGTTTTTTGATTCCATTCCTTCAATTCTCAAGAAGATAAAGGTGCTGCAGGATGTGGGGCTTGGATACATAAAGCTAGGGCAGCCTTCGAGCACATTGTCGGGCGGAGAGAGCCAAAGAGTGAAGCTTGCCACCGAGCTTGCCCGCAAGAGCACAGGCAACACGGTGTTCATTCTCGATGAGCCTACCACCGGCCTGCATTTTGAGGATATCAAGGTGCTTCTTGATGTGCTGAACCGCTTGGTGGAAAAGGGTAACACCATGATCGTGATAGAGCACAATATGGATGTGATTAAGTGTGCCGACTATATCATTGATATGGGACCGGAAGGCGGAGCAGCCGGTGGGCGTGTGATGGCAGTGGGAACACCGGAAGAAGTTGCTGAAAATGAAAACTCGATAACGGGACACTTTTTGAAGCAGGAGTTAAGAAACAGATAATAGGGTAGAGGTGCCCGTTTTTTCGGGAGACTGATATCACCGCATATTGCTCGGCTCATTTTGCCGCACGCAATGTGCGGTTTTTTTTCACGCTTTGCGCAAAATTACTTTTTAGGGATGGATAGGGGAGTGGAAATTTGCCGACTTTAATGGGGGCTATGTGTGTGAAAATTAGGAGATTGGGTGCTTTGGGACGCGAATGTCAACTCTCGGAGAATTTGATTTTTGGAATTTACCCGATAAATGGTAAGGAAATATGGCAATCTGAGCGAGTTTTGGAAGAATTTTGAGAATTTTGCTTCAAAATGGTAGTATTACCCTTTACAATTGACAATTATTGCAGATTGAGAATAGAAGGAATTTTCAGATAGAAAGGAGGGCTTTTGGTTACGCAAATAGGCAAATAGGGCGATTGCGAACGCATATTTGCGAAAACAATCATTCGTAGGCGGTGATAAAGATATGAAAACTGTTTACAGATGCACGATTTTTCTTGTTTACATTAATTGTGAAACAGTGTAATTTAGCTATAATCATATATTTATGACCAAATATTAAAGTATTGCTTGATTATTTTAATGTTTTTCACCGATATTACCTGATTTGGTTTAATTCTAAATCATAACACGTT
>JBJFEF010000221.1:0-6386 GCA_051890435.1 Muribaculaceae bacterium | reverse complement strand
TATCGGCGTGAAACCTGAGAACATCCATTTCTGCGAACTTCCGTTCTATGAAACCGGAACCATAAAGAAGGGAGACCTCGGACGCCGCGACGTGGATATAGTGAAGAAACTTATCAACGATGTGAAGCCTCATCAGATATTTGTGGCAGGCGACCTTGCCGACCCCCACGGAACCCACCGTGTGTGCACCGACGCAGTGCTTGCCGCAGTAGATGAGCTCCTCGATGAGCCTTGGATGAAAGATTGCCGCATATGGATGTATCGCGGCGCTTGGGCAGAATGGGAAATCGACCACATTGAGATGGCGGTGCCTATCAGTCCCGAGGAATTGCGCTTCAAGCGAAATTCAATCTTGAAGCATCAGTCGCAAATGGAGAATGCTCCATTCCTTGGCAACGACGACCGCCTCTTCTGGCAACGTGCCGAAGACCGCAACCGCGCCACGGCTGAGCTTTACAAAGGTCTCGGTCTTGCTGCCTACGAGGCAATAGAGGCATTTGTGGAATATCATCCCATTCATTAAATACACTTCATTTATTATCCGTAAGAGAGACTTATTTAATACTTTATGGTAAATGAAGAATCAACAATGCAAGTATATAAACAAGCAAAAAAATATATATAGGATATAAGCAACAACAAATAAGTGAATCATAGGTTAAGGAATCCGGTGGCGCGTGATGTGTAGCCGGATTTTATTTTTTTTATCACCATGCCGTGAAAAAATCATACGCTGATTTTTGGAATATTCTGAATTATATCACTATATTTGCCATCATCAAAAAACTATTTACTAAAACTACTAAAACAACATTTCGAGAAATATGGATATTACCGTACTTTTCAAGCTCACTTACGGACTCTATGTGGTGGGCTGCTTGGATGGCGACCGCCCGGTGGGCTGCACCATCAACACTTGCTTCCAGGTGACAAGCGAAAACCCCATTCTTGCAATTTCGCTCAATAAGAACAACTACACCCTCGATGCCATCAAGCGCAACAAGCGATTCTCGCTCTCGATTATCGCTGAGGAGAGCGACACTTCGGTTATCGGACAGTTTGGATTCTGCTCGAGCCGCACAGTGGATAAGTATGCCGACTATGGCTATGATGTGGTTGAAGGCGCTCCGCTCGTGAAGGGCACTTTTGCCGGACGACTCATTCTCGATGCTCTCACTTTTGTGGATAATGAGACTCATGTGGTGGTGATGGCCCGCCTTGTGGATACGGTGAAGGGCGAGGGTACGCCTATGACCTACGACTACTATCACCGCGTGGTTAAGGGCAAAGCTCCGAAGAATGCTCCCACCTTTGTGGCTGAGCGCGACGAGGTGAAAGAGGAGCCCAAGGCTGCCAAGCGCCGCTATCGCTGCAACATGTGCGGATATGTGGCTGAATTTGACGGCGAAATGCCTGCCGACTACCATTGCCCGCTGTGCCGTGTGGATAGCAGTATGTTCACAGCACTTTAGTGAGTGAATCGGCTTGCCGAGAAAGTGAAGTGGCTTGCCGGAAACGATATTTTAAGCCCCTGCTACACTGATTTCCATTGTGAGTGTAGCAGGGGTTGATGTGAAAATGAGTGTGGGGTGGGCACATCATCGTGTGTGCAGGGGGCGGATTAGTCGTGCTGGCGCCATAGGGTGGCGATGCGACGACGAATGGCTATCACATTGCCCAGCGTGATAAGCCCCATCACCACTATTGCCACCACCGTAGCGCTGAGCAGCGAGCCTCCGCCGGTGCCTATGGCTTCGAGCATGGGCAGATAGTGGGTGCGAGCCACAATCATCAGCACCACCGAGAGAATCAGCACAGCGGCATTGATGGCTACTACCATGCGTATGTAGGGTGCCGAAACTTCGGCAGGAGTGTAGCCCAGCATGAGCAAGTCTTGCAGCTTGCGCATATTCTTTTGCAGCAGCAGGTAGATGCTGAGCATCAGCACGAAGAACGACAGCAGGCTGATGAGGGCACCCACGGCAATCACTATGCCGGTGGTGACGGTGAGGAAGTAGTTGGCTTTGCCGCTGTCGAGCTTGTCGCCGGCAATTTCATAGCCATGGTCTTCCATATATTGTGTGATTTTCACGTCGCCCGGAGTGTTTACCTCCACAATGAGTCGGGCGGGAGCCGGTGCTGCGGCACCGGAGTATCGCTCATTGCTCCACTGCATAAATTCCTCGGGCACCACGATGGTGTTGAGGCGGTTGGAGAAACCCACAATTCGGCCGGGAAGCACCTCGCTGCGTCCGGCACCGGTGAGGGTGAATTGCAGCGGAATCATTCCCACCATTCCCTCGCTGATTTTAGGCATACCTTGTGCGGCAGCGAAGCCGAAGTTGTAGAGCGAGAGATAGTCTTTCGACACTATCACGGGCACCACCGGGCGCGAGGGATTGAAATGCCAGTCGTCGGCTTCAACATCGATAAATTCGGTGGGAATCGACTCGAAAAACATCTTGCTGCTGAGGCTGCGGCCGTCGCCGCCGAGTCCCACCGAGGCATACACCGAGTAGGCGCTTGTGGTGAAGCGTCCCACCTTGCGCACCCAAGGCTGCTGCTCGAGGTCGGCAATGGCATCGTCGGAGAAAGTGGCGTTGGTGCCGAGCAGTGCGCCCATTCCGGTCACTTTGTGAGTAATCACGAGGAAGTCGCGGCTTATGAAGCTGTCTTCATCGTTGAAAAGAGGCTTCACGTCGCCATAGAATTGCACCGCAAGAATCACGATGGTGAGACCGATGAGATTTGCGATAGAGAAGCCTGTGAGTTGTCCGGCACTGATGTTCTTGCGAAGGAGTTTCCACATCAGTCCTCCACTATTTCGTTTCATAATAGACACAATTATAAGAAGTTAGAGCTTAAATTCCTTATCTACGGCAATCATCACATTGTTGCCCACCGAGGTAGAGATGATTCCGGCACCTTGGGCGCGTGCTTCGGCAGTCACCAGGTCGGCGACGATGCGGTTGTTTGAGGCATCGAGGTGACTCACCGGCTCGTCGAGCAGGATGAAGTCGCAGGGCTGGCACAGAGTGCGGATAATAGCCACGCGCTGCTGCTGACCTATGGAGAGACGCGCCACGGGGCTGTCGGTCTTGTCGGCAATGCCGAGGCGTTCAAAGAGGCTGAGGATTTGTTGCTGCGACTTGAAGCCGTTGAGTCGGTTGGTGAGTTCCACATTTTCCATAGCAGTAAGCTCGGGGAAAAGACGCAGTTCCTGTGGCAGATAGGCGATGTGGCGCGAGCGCAGGCGGCACCAGTCGGCAACGCCGAGCGGACGAATGTCGGAGCCGTCGAAGGCGATAGAGCCGGAGTAGTCGGTGCGGAAGCCATAGAGATAGCTGCAAAGCGACGATTTTCCGGTGCCGCTTTCAGCCGAGATGAGGTAGTGCGAGCCGCGCTGCAGTGTCACTTCGCGCAGCCACACTTCGCTGTTGTTGTCGTCCCGTCCGGCAAACACCTTGGGGAGCACATTATGTAGTTCGATTTTTTCCATGTGAGAAATTCTAAAAACCGGCTACAAAGTTACAGAAAAACCCAATATCCTCAATCAAGCACCGCCATAAAAAATTGCAACGGCTGGATTAGTGTCATGAAAAACGTTGCGTTTCTATTTGGATGCTACAGATTAGGGGCAAAGTTCGTAGCATGTGCTGCGCCCGCTACTGCCCTCTACTTTCCGCAGAATCCCTTTGTCGATCAAGTCGTTGATGTCGCGCGAGGCAGTGTCCTGTGAGCAATGGTTTATCTTATACCATTTTGAGGAGTTGAGCTTGCCGTTGAAGCCGTCGAGCAGCAAGTTTATCACCTTTCGTTGGCGGTTGTTGAGTGGAGTGTCATTATGTTTATCCCAGAACAATGTTTTCAGTTTCACCCGTTCGGTCTTGCCGAGAGCATTGAGCAAGGCTTTCTGCACGATTGAGATAAACCATGCAATCCATTCGGTAATGTCGAGAGAGCCTTTTTGGGCTTTTTCAAGGTGATTGTAATATTCGTTACGGTTGTTGAGGATTTCAGATGAAAGGCTGTAGAAGCGTTGTTGCGCGTTGTCGGCACGCGATAGAAGCCATTCGGTGATAGTGCGGCATATTCTGCCGTTGCCGTCGTCGAAAGGGTGGATTGTGACAAACCACAGGTGAGCCACGGCGGTTTTCACAATCGGGTCGATATTGTCGTCGGCATAGTTTATCCATTCAAGGAATCGGGTCATCATTTCTCCTACTACGTCGCTTGGTGGAGCCTCAAAGTGAATTTTCTGTTTGCCAAAAGCTCCCGATACCACTTGCATGGCATCGCTCCCCTTGCGCCATTCACCCACTGCGATGCGATACATTCCGCTGTAGCCGGTAGGGAACAAAGCTGCATGCCAGCAGAACAGGCGGTCGTCGTTCAGAGCTTGCCGGTAATTTTGCGTGGCATCGAGAAGCACTTGCACCACGCCCTCGGTGTAGTGGTCGGGAGTAGGCAGTCCGGCATATTCCAATCCTAATTGCCGTGCGATGGAGGAGCGGACGCTGTCGCGGTTGAGCCGTTCACCCTCAATCTCGGCAGAGTTGACGATTTCTTGCGTCATAGAGCTTAGCATGGAGTCGTCGCGTTCTTTCAGCCCAAATACCGACATCACTCCGGCGAGCTTACCGCGGAGTTCGTTCACATCAGAGAGCATTTTAGAGAAGGCAGCGGAGTCCCAATACATATTGGGCCATTGCTCGTGGTTCCAGATATACTTTTGTGCCATAATTGCTTAGCTTTTTTCGGGGATGTGGGCAAAGATAGGCATAAAGATTGGCATTTCCAAGCCTTTGCGGAGAAAAATGGTGCTAAACTCCGCAAAAATGCGGAGAAAACTGGCGGTAAAATCCGTGTGTCTTAAAATATTGTGAAATGCGATTGTAGGTGTGTCATCAGAATAAGTCGTGTTTTTATTTTTTATTCAGGTGGTTTTGTGGAAAATTACAAGAAAAAAGCCTTTTTGAGCAAATAAATCGTAAAAAAATATGGGGGGGGGAAAATGAAAATTATATATCTTTGTGCTGAGAAATTCACATAGAGCGTTGAAGAGTCCATACGCTATGAATAATGCACCTATTCAACTCATGGATTCAAGGATAGGACCAAACACAATTAGTTTATGAGAAGATTTACTTTGTTAATGTTGGTGCTAATTGCAATGATGATGTCGTTGCAGGCACAGTCGAAGTTTGAAGTTGATGGTATCTACTATGAGAAGTATGCCAATACCACAGGTTCTGTATTTGTTACTTATAAAGGAAGCGACTATTTTACTCCGAGTTATACAGGCGTGGTGACTATTCCTGATAAAGTTGTCAGCAACGGTGAAACTTATGATGTGGTTGGTATCGGCTGTGGCGCATTTTATGACTGTGATGTGCTTGAGGTGAATCTGCCACAATCATTGCTTGAAGTTGATGTGGTTTCATTCTATGGCTGTACTTCTCTTTCTGCAATCACTCTCCCCGACAATGTAGTGTCGATTGGAGCTGCTTCATTTATGGGCTGCGAGAACTTGGCTACAGTTAATATGAGCAGAAAACTCGAGGACTTGTGCGAATATGCATTTTATGGAACACGAGTATCACACATAGAACTTCCGAAGACTGTGGAAAATATTTCCGGAAAGACATTTAGTGGAATGAATTTTCTGGAGTCAATTAATGTGGCCGAAGATAATCCCTATTTCTGCAGTATAGAAGGTGTGCTCTATAGCAAAGATAAGAGTGAAATTCTTGCCATTCCAATGTCGAAGCTTGATAATTTTGTTATTCCCTATTTTGTCACCACGTTGGGTGGTAATGTTTTCTATGGCAGCAAACAGGAAGAAATCTTTATACCGGCAACTGTTAGTGAAATGAGTAGGCTCGCGTTTACTAATATGCCTAACCTCAAGAGGGTGACAGTAGATAAGGAAAATGCAAACTATTACGATGTCGATGGCGTTCCGTTTGCTGCTGCAACAGAAGAACTGATGTTTTTTCCTAAAGGACGCACCGAAACAAATTACTCCGTACCTGAGGGAACGAAGAATATAGGGGCATTAGCTTTTGATGGCTCCGACAAGCTGAAAGAAGTTACTATTCCGGGCAGTGTGGAATGTATAGGTGATTCTGCTTTCAACAATTGCTGCGATATTCAACAATTGCACTTCAATGAAGGTAGCCTAAAGAGCATAGGCGTAAATGCGTTTAGAGGTTGTATGGATATGCTGTCATTTACTATACCCAACACCGTTTCACATCTTGGTTGGGGTGCTTTCAATGGCTGTAGCTCAATGCCTGAGTTGGTTTTTGGAAGTTCTGTTGAGTACATTGGGTTGGGCTGCTGCATAGGAGCTGATAATCTACGCGATGTTTATGTAATGAATC
>JBJFEF010000220.1:0-1779 GCA_051890435.1 Muribaculaceae bacterium | reverse complement strand
AAGCCTTACTTCCCGGGCAGCTGCCTCAATTCTGCCAAAGCTGCGGCATGAAACTTACCTCCGATGCCGACTGCGGCTCCAATGCCGACGGCTCGCGTTGCTTCGACTACTGCCACTATTGCTACGCCGACGGGCACTTCCTGCAAGATTTCACCTCAATGGACCAGATGATCGACCACTGCGCCCAATTCATCGACGAAGTGAATAAGCTGATGCCTCACCCCATGACCGCCGAAGAATACCGCGCCTCGATGCAGCAATTCTTCCCCCTACTGAAGCGCTGGCGCCGGTAATCCACCTGCAAATTCCCACCCACTAAGCTCTGAAGCCATAGGTGTCTGCAAAAAAACAAGTTCCGGAAAATGTGTATCACCACACTTTCCGGAACTTATTGTTGTAGAATAGAGGCGTATTGCCGCTATTTGCTATTCTGCGGAAGTATTACTTCAAGCGTGCTTGGATTGCAGCGCTTTCTGCCTCATAGCCGGGCTTGTTGAGCAAAGCAAACATATTCTTCTTGTAAGCCTCCACACCGGGCTGGTTGAAGGGGTTCACATCGAGAATGTAACCGCTGATGCCGCAAGCCTTCTCAAAGAAGTAGATAAGCTCTCCGAGGTGATACTCGGTGAGGGCAGGCAAAGTCACCTTGATGTTGGGCACCTGTCCATCCACGTGGGCAATCTGTGTGCCGAGTTCAGCCATCTTGTTCACCTCATCCACACGCTTGCCGGCAATGTAGTTGAGTCCGTCGAGGTTAGCCTCATCGGTAGGGATAACGGCAGTATGCTTCTGCTCCTCCACCGAGATAACGGTCTCGAAGATAGTGCGCTCGCCATCCTGAATCCACTGTCCCATCGAGTGGAGGTCGGTAGAGTTGTCAACGGCAGCCGGGAAAATGCCCTTTCCGTCCTTACCCTCGCTCTCGCCATAGAGCTGCTTCCACCACTCTCCGAAGTAGTGAAGCTTGGGATTGTAGTTCACAAGAATTTCAATCTTCTTTCCGGCATTGTAGAGGGCATTGCGGGTCATTGCATACACCTCCGAGATATTCTCGTCGCCCGAAGTGGCAGTCTTCTCCTCCATAGCCTTGGCTCCTGCAAGCAGGGCGCGGATGTCAAATCCTGCGGCTGCAATGGGGAGCAAGCCCACCGGAGTGAGCACTGAGAAGCGGCCGCCCACGTTGTCGGCGATTACAAATGTCTTATATCCCTCCTCAGTGGCAAGCTTGCGGAGGGCACCCTTCTTGGCGTCGGTGATTGCCACAATGAGCTTCGATGCCTCAGCCTTTCCTGCCTGTGCCTCAAGAAGCTCCTTGAGCATACGGAAGGCGATAGCCGGCTCGGTGGTAGTTCCCGACTTTGAGATTACGATAATTCCAAATTTCTTTCCTTTGAGGAGCTCCATAAGCTCATAGAGGTAGTCTTCGCCGATGTTTTGGCCGGCAAAGAGCACACGCGGACCATTGGCTGCCTTGAAGCAGGCAAATGAGTCGCTCAGCGCCTCAATCACTGCCTTTGCACCAAGATAGCTACCGCCAATGCCGATAGCAACAACATACTCACAACCTTGCAATGCCTTGGCGGCTGCCTCAATGTCGGCAATCAGTGCCTCATCGGTGCTGCTGGGAAGATTGAGCCAGCCCAGGAAGTCGTTACCTGCGCCACTACCCTTGTGAAGCTTCTCCATTGCCTCGGCAGCTTTACCCTTCAGTGCGGCGATGTCGGCTTGCGACACTGTGCACTCTACATTGCAATTCTCAATTTTAAGTGTTTTCATCTT
>JBJFEF010000219.1:0-1782 GCA_051890435.1 Muribaculaceae bacterium | reverse complement strand
AAACCGGCGACGTGGTGGAGTGCACCATTCGTCCGCCGAAGGAGGGCGAAAAATACTTCCCGCTGTGCAAAGTGGAGCTTATCAACGGCCGCACCCCCGAGTTTGTGCGCGACCGCATCCCATTTGAGCACCTTGTGCCCTTGTTCCCCGATGAGAAATTCGACCTCACCAGCGGCAAGACGTGCAACATCTCCACACGCGTGGTTGATATGTTCTCGCCCATCGGCAAGGGTCAGCGCGGACTTATCGTGGCTCCGCCGAAGACCGGTAAGACTGTGCTCCTGAAGGATATTGCCAACGCTATCTCGGAGAACCACCCCGAGACCTACATGATAATTCTGCTCATCGACGAGCGCCCCGAGGAGGTTACCGACATGGCTCGCAGCGTGAATGCCGAGGTTATCGCCTCTACATTCGACGAGCCTGCCGAGCGCCACGTGAAGATTGCCGGACTCGTGCTTGAGAAGGCCAAGCGCATGGTGGAGTGCGGACACGATGTGGTGATTCTGCTCGACTCAATCACTCGCCTCGCACGCGCCTACAACACCGTGTCGCCGGCTTCGGGCAAGATTCTCTCGGGTGGTGTCGATGCCAATGCACTGCAGCGCCCCAAGCGATTCTTCGGTGCTGCCCGCAACATTGAGAACGGCGGCAGCCTCACCATCATCGCCACTGCCCTCATCGAGACCGGTTCGAAGATGGACGAGGTTATCTTCGAGGAATTTAAGGGTACGGGTAACATGGAGCTTCAGCTCGACCGCAAGCTCTCCAACAAGCGCATATTCCCGGCTGTGGATATCATGGCTTCGAGCACCCGTCGCGACGACCTTCTGCTCACTCGCGAAACGCTCAACCGCATGTGGGTGCTGCGTCGCTTCTTGAGCGACCGCAACTCGATAGAGGCTATGGAATTTATGAAGGACCGTATGGAGCGCACTCGCTCCAACGAGGAGCTTCTTCTCACAATGAACGACTAAAGCGCTTATTGCCACTGATTTGCAGCGGCGGTGCTAATGGCGCAGCCACAGCACCACGCATCGTGATAGAACAAAATCGCCACAACTCCCCAAGCGGCAGTTGTGGCGATTCTGCTCCATTGTCATCGTCACGTTAGAGGCTATATCGAAATGCAGCATTATTCAGCAAGTTCCAAAATCTTTTTTATCGTAGTATCCGTAAACGTACGCCATATTTCTAGCTTCACCGTCTTGTAGTCATCAAAAAGCTGACCGACACGTTCTATCTCGAATACCAGGCGGAGATCGTTCTTGTCCTCGTTCTCTTGACCTTCCTTGCGGTAGCCGAGTCGTGCAATCTTGATGTAGTATAGGTCGCGGATGCCCTTGCCAGGGAGGTACGGCATAAAGTAGTAGAGCTTGTTGAGTGCAACTGTAGTAGGGAACTTCTTGCCGGTATAGTAAATCTTGGCTGAGCCATCAAGGTACTGCTCCCAATTATCCTTCTTGACGTTGCAGATAAGGAGGTTCTTGGTGATGTCAATCGGCAAGTAACGGTGCGTGCGTTTCTTACCGTATTCAACCTCAATATCATCACGAACCATGCCATTCTGCGTTATAGGCTCAATCTCGTACTGGTCAAAGAGGTCGAAGAAATTAAGCTGCTTTATGCGAGGCTTGTCTATCTTCTTGATTACTTCTGCTGTAATAGATAAAGAGGTGCCTTTCAGCACTTTGAGTCTTTCATTAAGAAACTCTAATGAGTTTATACCGTTCGTGTATCGTAAAGAGAAGAATTCATTAAGCAACAGTATTCCTTCTTTCT
>JBJFEF010000218.1:5228-6412 GCA_051890435.1 Muribaculaceae bacterium | reverse complement strand
GGTATTGCCGCTGTCAATGTCGGCGGAATGACGATGCACTCTTTCTTCAAGATGCCTCTCAAACCTCTTATCCCCGACGACCCCGACTATTCCCCTCGCCAAATCCGCAAAACACTCCGTTATCCCAAAGAGAAGGTGAAAATCATCAAGGAGCTTGACCTGATAATAATCGACGAGATTTCTATGGTCCGCGCCGATATGATCGACTTCATGGACCGCGTTCTCCGCATCTACAACGAGAATATGCGCGAACCTTTTGGCGGCAAGCAGCTTCTCTTTGTTGGCGACATTTTCCAGCTCGAACCGGTCGTCACTCCCGATATGCGCGACATATTGCGCCACTACTATCCCGACTTTTTCTTCTTCAATGCCCGTGCTTTCAGCCAAGTGAAGCTCGTTCCTATTGAGCTACAGAAAATCTATCGCCAGACCGACAGCAAGTTCATCTCACTGCTCGATAAAATACGCATCAACCAGGCCGCTGAGCGCGATATCCAGGTGGTTAATTCTCGGTTCTCACGCCAAGAAAGCATTTGCTCCAGCGACTTCGTGATGACTCTCGCTTCGCGGCGCGACACTGTAGATACCATCAACGAAAACCACCTCGCCGAGCTATCCACCGAGGAGCATACTTTTCCGGGCATTATCGAGGGCACCTTCCCGCTGCAAAACCTCCCCACTTCACAAGAACTGACCCTGAAAGTGGGCGCTCAGGTGATTTTCATTCGCAACGACCGAATGCAGCGCTGGATTAATGGCACCCTCGGAAAAATCGCCGCTTTCGGCGATGAATATATCGTTGTCGAGACTGAAGACGGTCACTCCTACTCACTCGAGCCTGAGCAGTGGGAAAATATGCAATACGAATACGATGAGAAGGAAAAGCGCATCAAGGAAACGGTCCTCGGCACTTTCACCCAATTCCCCGTGAAACTCGCTTGGGCTCTCACCATTCACAAGAGCCAGGGCCTAACCTTCAACAACATTGTCATCGACCTCGCCGGTGGTGCTTTTTCAAGCGGCCAAACCTACGTCGCACTCTCGCGTTGCACCTCTCTCGAAGGTATCACCCTGCGGCAGCCCATCCGCCTGCGCGACATCATCGTCAACCGTGCCGTAGTGGAATTTAGCCGCTCTTTCAACGACAACCGCCTCATCACCGATGCCTTGCAGCGTGCCAATGC
>JBJFEF010000218.1:0-5128 GCA_051890435.1 Muribaculaceae bacterium | reverse complement strand
GAGTTTGCCGCTCTCGGCTCTTCGCTCCTCGATTCTCCCGACGATATTTCCCGCCGCTCGGCTCTCGCCAATTTCAACAAGGCTCTGCGTCTCAATCCCGACTGCACCGAAGCTCTCTCGGGCAAGGCTTCTCTCATGCAGCAGCTTGGCAATCTTGAAGAAGCCGAAATGCTTCTCGAAAGGGTCATTGTCCTATCCCCTAAAAATTTCGAGCCATTGTTCCAATTGGGCTTGCTCAAGTACCGTTCTCACAACTATCCCGGTGCTATGATTGCCCTGAAAAAGGCACTCCGTCTCAAAAAGAACAACCCCGATATTCACGATGCTCTTGCCGACGTATATGAAAGCATTCGCCTCACCGACCAAGCCGAAGTGCATCGCCTCACCGCCCGCAAGCTACGCAAAAAGTAACTTCTCATGAACATTTTCGATTCACAATATATCCACTCTCTCCCTGTGGGTGCAGTAGCTGCCGAGGTCAATGAGCAACTCCAAGCTCACAGCCGCTTGGTAGTCACCGCCCCTCCCGGTGCCGGAAAATCCACTCTCTTGCCTCTCACCATTCTCCATTCCATCCCCGAGGGTAAAGTGATTGTGCTTGAGCCTCGCCGCATTGCCGCTTGCCAAATTGCCGAGCGCATGGCTGCTATGCTAGGCGAGCGGGTGGGCGACTCTGTGGGCTACCGCGTGCGTTTCGACTCCAAAGTTTCTCGCAACACCCGCCTCGAAGTGGTCACCGAGGGCATCCTCACCCGCATGATTGTCGATGATTCCACCCTCGACGGTATCAGTGCCGTGATTTTCGATGAATTTCACGAGCGTAGCCTCGCTTCCGATGTTGCCCTTGCACTCGTGCGCGAGGTGCAGCAGTTGCTTCGCCCCGACTTGAAAATCGTGGTGATGTCAGCCACCATCGATGCCCATGCCATTTGCAGCGCCATCGATGCCCCGCTCATTGTCAGCGAGGGAAAAATGCACGAGGTGGAAATTCACCACTCCCACGAAGCCTCTCCCGAAAACTGCGCCGAACTTGTAGCTCGCACCATCGCTATGGCTCACCGCTCACACGAGGGCGACATTCTCGCTTTCCTCCCGGGGCAAGCCGAGATTATGCGATGTATGGAGATGCTTGGATCTTCGCTCCCGGCCACAGTAGTCTGCCCTCTCTATGGTCTCCTGTCTCCGGCACAGCAGCGCGATGCCATCTTGCCCCACCGCAACGGGCTCCGCAAGGTGGTTCTTGCCACTCCCGTGGCTGAAACATCCCTCACCATCGAGGGCGTGCGTGTGGTGGTCGATTCTGGTCTCTGCCGCACTCTCGTTTTCGATGCGCGCAACAGCCTCAGCCATCTCGAAACGGTGCGCATCTCTCTCGATATGGCGTGCCAGCGAAGCGGTCGTGCCGGTCGTGTGGCTGCCGGTGTATGCTATCGGCTTTGGTCGAAAGCCACCGAATTGCGCATGGACGACTCACGCTCTCCCGAAATCCTCTCTGCCGACCTCGCCCCGGTCACGCTCGACGTTGCCGCCTGGGATGGCAGCCGCATCGCCGATTTGCCTTGGCTCACGCCTCCGCCACGTGCTCACATTGCACAAGCCGAGAAGCTGCTGCACGGTCTTGGTGCTATCGACGATAATGGCATCATCACTCCCCACGGTCGCTCTCTGCAAGCCATACCTTGCCATCCGCGCATCGCCCAGATGATTGCCATCGCTCATAATGCCGAAGAAAAATGCCTCGCTGCCGACGTCGCTGCCATCCTCGAAGAGCGCGACCCGATGGCCGCAGACCAGTCGGCCGACATCAATCTCCGCATCGCCGTCATGCGCTCTGCCCGTGCACGTTCCGCTGCCGGACGCTGGAGCCGCACCATAAGCATCGCAGCGCAATATCTCAAAATTGCCAAATCATCTCTCATCGACAACTCCGCTCCCGACCCTTTCGTCACCGGTCGCCTCATCGCACACGCCTATCCCGAGCGTATCGCCGTTGCCGATGGTCAC
Source organism: Muribaculaceae bacterium (assembly GCA_051890435.1). GTDB lineage: Bacteria > Bacteroidota > Bacteroidia > Bacteroidales > Muribaculaceae > CALZFJ01. The sequence goes on along the minus strand of JBJFEF010000218.1, from coordinate 3,124 downwards.
TGCACCTTTCGCCTTGCAAGCTCCAACCGTGTCACAATCGATGCTTCCGACGCTCTCGCTGGCTACGACGCTCTCGCTGTTGCCTCGCTTGCCTCTCGCATTTTCCTCGCATCGCCGCTCAGGCTAGGCGATGTGGCTGATATGGCTTCCGACTTTCACAATGTTTCCTGGAACAGCCGCGAAGGCCGCATCATCGCACAGCTCGAACAGCGCATAGGCTCACTCGTGATTGCTTCCCGACCTCTTGCCGGCAATGATATCGAGCAAAAGCGCATTCAGGTGATTTGCAACGCCGTGAAGCGCGAAGGTCTGAGCCTCCTCTCTTTCTCCGACGATGTCCTGCGACTGCAACGCCGCATCCTCACAGTTGCCGGTTGGCATCCCGAACTTTCTCTCCCCGACGTATCTACCGACGCAATTCTCGCCCGTGCCGACGAGTGGCTTCCTCTCTACATCGGCAAAGCTTCATCTGCTGCCGAGCTACGCAAAATCGATATGAATGAAGTCATTTGGGGTATGCTCGATTATGATGCCCAACTCGCAATCGACCGCATCGCGCCATCCACCATCAGAGTGCCCTCGGGTAGCAACATCCGCATCGACTATCGCCTCGCTGCCGAAGCTCCTGTGCTCAGCGTAAGGCTTCAGGAATGTTTCGGAATGACCGACACTCCCCGCCTCGATGGCGGCACACGTCCCATTCTCATGGAGCTTCTATCTCCGGGCTTCAAACCCGTGCAACTCACCCAAGACCTTGCCAACTTCTGGCAATCCACCTACTTTGAGGTCCGCAAAGAGCTACGTCGCCGCTATCCGAAGCACTCCTGGCCCGACAATCCCCTCGAAGCCCCTGCCACCCGCACCACCCGCCGCAATTAACTCCACCATTGGCGGCAGCCCTCAACCGTAACTGAGGGCTGGAAACACCTCACGATACTTCCTAAGGAGCTACAGCGTGCCCCTCGCGTACGCCACATGAATCCACATAGTCACACTTCTTTCGCACTGATTTTGTGGCATTTTGTCGATACTACAGTGTTTTCTCGCGTCATTTGGCTCAATTTTCACCAAAATTCACTACATTTGCACCAAAATTCAGCACCTACAATGAAACCAAAATTTATCCTTTTACCCTTCCTTTGCGCATTGTGCGGATTTGCTTCCCACATTCACGCCGAGGACTCCTACAAATCAGTGGTCGTTACCACCGCATCAGGCAATGTGATGAAATTTGACCTCTCCGGTGGCGTTGATGTCTCTTTCTCTGCTGAGAATATGATTGTCACAGCTTCATCAAGCCAAATTTCTCTGCCAATCACCGATTTTGCCCGCTTCGACTTCAGCACCGAGAGCGCATCGGCACAGCCTACTCTCTCGCCTAATGCCATTGTGCGTGTCTCCGATGGCACCATCAGCCTCAGCGGTCTGTCGCCACGCTCTCAAGTAATGCTATCCACCATCGGAGGCATTATAATTGCCAACGGCTACTGCGATGAGTCAGGCTCTTTCACATCTTCGGCACTCACTACGGGAATCTACATCTTAAAAACCGATATCTCAACCCTCAAAATCTCTATAAAGTAATGAAACATTTTGCACTTTTCTTCATAGCCCTCTTCTCCATAGCATCTTCTTTAGCTCAAACAGTGGTTATCTACCCTAAATCGGGCGATGCTATAACCTACAATATGAGCGACATCGACCACATCGAGTTCCTTCCCGATGGGTCTTCCGACAATCCCGATGACAACGCCGAATATTCTGTCAACGAGCTCTGGTGCCATCGCGGCGAACTCAATATCTACGGCAAAATCTATCGTCCTGCCAATGTCGCTGCCGACGTTCAGCTCCCCACAGTCATTCTTTCTCACAGTGCCTCGCTCACTGCCGACGCCATGAACGCCTATGCCGTAGCCATTGCCAAAGCCGGCTTTTGTGCCTATGCCTTCGACTTTTGCGGTGCATGCGACGATAGCCGCAGCGATGGCAACGTTGATGAAATGACACCATTCACCGAAGTAGATGACCTCAAAGCTGTTATATCCGAAATGAAGTCAAATCCCGGAGTAAATCCCGAGAAAATTTGCCTCCTCGGATCTTCTCTTGGCGGTCTTGTTTCGGCTCTCACTGCCGAAGATGCTTCTCTCGGCATTGCAGGCCTCATTCTTTTCTATCCTGCCTTCAACATCCCCGACCTTATCGCACTAATCGACCAATTCGGCGGCTTCGGTGGCGGTGGCTGGGGCGACCTGGGCGGTTTCGGTATGAGCTATAGCGAAGCATTTTGCAACTCTATGCGCGGCTACGATGTCTATGCCAATATCGGAACTTTCTCAAAGAAAGTCCTCATTCTTCACGGCTCTAACGATATGATAGTGAAAATTTCCTATTCTCAGCAAGCCGTTGAAACCTATCCCGACGCTACCCTCGTAACTATCGAAGGTGCCAACCATGGTTTCAACGCCGACAACCTCGGCAGCTTCGGCTCTATGGGTGGCTCCACCACCGACTACGATTCAATCGTCATCCCCCAAGTCATCTCCTACCTCAACACCTACCTCCAGTAACACCCATCTTCAAAATCCCTCTCTCCCTCAAACTTTCAGGCATTCTCTTGCGTTATCACTATAAAAACGCAATGAGTTATGAAAACAAGATTTTTTAAGTGTCGCCACTGCGGCAATGTGATTATGAAAATGGTTGACTCTAAGGTGCCTGTGGTGTGCTGTGGAGAAAAAATGGAAGAATTGATTCCAAACACCGTTGATGCTTCCGGCGAAAAGCACCTCCCGGTACTCACCCGAATCGACGATTGCACCCTTCGCGTTGAAGTAGGGAGCACTCTACACCCCATGCTCCCCGAGCACCACATCTCATTCATCTATGTGGCTACAGAGCACGGCGGCCGCTTTGTAGCCCTTTCCGACAAGCCCTGCGCCGAAATCTGCACCTGTGGCGACCCCGTAGTCGCAGTGTATGAATACTGCAACCTCCACGGACTCTGGATGACTACCCCACAATGATGCAGCCACGGTACACCATGTGCCTCAACCAAAATATTCGGGAAATTCGTGTGATTCATGTTCAAAAAAAGTTTCCACGCTTTCCGCGTGAGGCACCCCGT
>JBJFEF010000217.1:0-6412 GCA_051890435.1 Muribaculaceae bacterium | reverse complement strand
CCGGATTTGATGAGACATACAAGCGTCTTGGCGTGGATTTCGACAAGATTTACTATGAGAGCAACACTTATCTTGAGGGTAAGGAGAAGGTGCTTGAGGGCCTTGAAAAGGGCATCATGTATCGTCGGGAGGATGGCTCGGTGTGGGCTGACCTCACAGGTGACGGTCTCGACCACAAGCTTTTGCTTCGCAGCGATGGCACTTCGGTGTATATGACTCAGGATATTGGTACGGCTAAGCTTCGCTATCAGGATTATCCTATCGACAAGATGATTTATGTGGTGGGTAATGAGCAGAACTATCACTTCCAGGTGCTTTCGCTCTTGCTCGACAAGCTTGGCTTTAAGTGGGGCAAGGACCTTGTTCACTTCTCCTATGGTATGGTGGAGCTTCCTGAGGGCAAGATGAAGTCGCGCGAGGGTACTGTGGTTGATGCCGATGATCTTATGGATGAGATGATTGCGAATGCTCGCCAGATTTCGGCTGAGATGGGCAAGCTCAATGATATTCCGGATGCTGAGGCTGCCGAGATTGCCCGCATCATCGGACTTGGAGCATTGAAATACTTTATCTTGAAGGTTGACCCGCGCAAGAACATGACTTTCAATCCTAAGGAGTCGATTGACTTCAACGGCAATACGGGACCGTTTATCCAATATACATACGCCCGCATCCAGTCGCTGCTTCGCAAGACTGCGGAGGCAGGAATGAAGGCAGAGATTGCTGATGTGGCACCCAACGACAAGGAGATTTCGCTCATTCAGCGACTTGCCGACTTCCCCGGTGTAGTGGCAGAGGCTGGCCGCAGCTACAGCCCGGCACAGATCGCCAACTATGTGTATGACCTTGTGAAGGAGTATAACCAGTTCTATCACGACTACTCGATAATGAAGGAGGAGAATGCCGATGTGCGTGCATTCCGCATCAAGCTATCGGAGGTGGTGGGAAGCATTATCCGCCGTGCTACAGGCTTGCTCGGCATTGAAGTGCCCAACCGTATGTAAGGGTTGGCAAATGTGTGTCAATGCTATTTCTTGCCTAATGGTGTAAGAAAAGACTCCAGTAACGGGGCATTATAGAAGGAGCGAGGAGCTTTTGCGTTCCTCCCCCTTTTGTAAAACATAAAATTATTAAAAAACTATGATGGATTATAACAATCAGCCTGTCATGACGGCAGGCATCAGCATCACGCAAGTGATGCGCCAGGTGTATGTGAAGATGTTTCTTGCCCTTGTGGTATCGGCAATCACAGCCTATGTGTGCGTAGCCACTCCGGCAATCATGTCGTTTATGCTCTCGTCGCAGTGGGTGTATCTTGGCTGCTGCATTCTTGAGCTTGTGATGGTGATAGCCCTTACCGGCCGAATCGCCAAGGGCGGGAATCCGGCATTTGCCACATTCATGTTTTATCTTTTTGCCATTCTCAACGGACTGACACTGTCGGTGCTTCTGCTCATCTACACCACGTCGTCGATAGTAGCCACTTTTGGCATCACGGCAGGCGTGTTTGCAGCAATGTCGCTTTATGGCTACTTCACCGACCGCGACCTCACATCGCTCGGCACGTTCCTGTTTATGGGCGTGATAGGGCTAATTATCTGCTCGGTGGTGAATATGTTCTTGAAGAGTACGCAGATGGAGTGGATTATCAGCTTTGCAGGTGTGGCAATATTCATAGGACTCACTGCATGGGACACTCAGAAAATCAAGAGGATGCTTGCCACCACATCGGCAGAGCAAGCCGAGAATGTAGCCACATTGGGCGCACTCTCGCTCTATCTTGACTTTATAAACTTGTTTATTTATCTGCTGCGCTTCTTCGGAAACCGCGATTAATGTGATATGGCTGACAACGGGAACATCGCTATAACATTGCGTGAGTTCAACAACCGCATCAAGCGGTTGCTGAACAATCCGGCGGTGTGCAACTGCTGGATACGAGCCGACCTCAGCGATGTGAACGTGCGAGGCGGGCATTGCTACCTTGAGCTGCTTGAGAAAGACGAACGCACCGGAGCCACCGTTGCCAAGATGCGAGGCATCATTTGGGCCAACCGTTTTGCATATCTTCGCCAGAAGTTTTTGCAAGTGACCGGACAGGAGATGCGCAGCGGCATGAAGGTGATGCTTGAGGTGAGCGTAAATTATCATGAGCAATATGGCATATCGCTGATAATCACCGACATCGACCCGAGCTATACTCTTGGCGATATGGAACGCTTGCGCCGCGAGATACTTGCCCGGCTCAAGGCTGAGGGGATAATCGACATGAACAAGCAGCTCGAATTTCCGGCAGTGCCGCAGCGCATTGCTGTGGTGTCGGCAGCCGGAGCTGCGGGATATGGCGACTTTATGAACCAGCTTCACCACAATGCCTATGGATTGCAATTCTATACTTGCCTGTTTCCGGCTGTGATGCAGGGCAAAGAGACGGTGCCATCGGTGACGGCAGCTCTCGACCGCATCAACCGCCACATCGATCTCTTTGACTGCGTGGTGATAATCAGAGGCGGAGGCTCAACGAGCGACCTCAACTCGTTTGACGACTACACGCTTGCTGCCTATGTAGCACAATTCCCGCTGCCGGTGGTGGTGGGTATAGGTCATGAGCGCGACATAACCATTCTCGACTATGTGGCATGCCGCCGCGTGAAGACCCCCACGGCAGCAGCCGAGTTGCTGATAGGATGCGGAGTGGAGGCACTTGCGCGCATCGACGAGCTGCGCGAGGCAATAGTGAGCACGGCACGTGAATATATCAGCGAGGCGCAGCACCAGGTGCAATATTTCACCAGCACCATTCCGCTGATTGCGGGCAACATAGTGGAGCGCAACCGCGCACGCCTGCAGCACATCATGCAGATAGTTCCGCTCACGGCGCAGAACCGAATTGCGCAAGGAAGTGAGCGGCTGAATTTCTTTGTGAAGCAAATGCAGCAGGCTTCGGCACAAGCGGTGATGCGCGAGAAGATGCGCCTCACTGCCATCTATGAGAAGGTGCAGATACTCTCGCCGCAAAACACGCTGCGCCGCGGATACTCGCTCACCACAGTGAACGGACACACGGTGACCGATGCCACGCAGCTTGCAGCCGGCGACACCATCACCACCCACCTTGCAAAAGGCACAGTAACATCAACGATAACCAAGCTCTTGTAGCTGAAAAATCATAAATCAAATGGAAGAAAACAACAAATCCCTAACTTATTCGCAAGCCATTGCCGAGCTTGAGAAGATAGTGCGCGAAATGCAAAGCGAAAACTGCTCAATCGACAATCTTTCGGCACTCACTTCACGCTCACTTGAGTTGCTCAAGGTGTGCAAAGCCAAGTTGCAATCGACCGACGTGGAGGTGAAGAAAATCCTTGCCACCCTCGAAGATTCGCAGCAATAAAAAATAGGCATCGTCAACTCTCTTGCCGATATCAGAGTCCTTTCGCGATTGATTGAAATCACGGGGAAAGGATTTTTTATCCTAAAGATTTATGATTCAGGAAAAAATCTCGCGGATTTTATGTAAATTTGCAAAAAATTACTAATAGATATATATGACATTTGAAGAATTAGGAGTCCGAGAGGATCTATTGAAGGCTATAGCCGAAATGGGCTATGAAAACCCAATGCCGGTGCAGGAAAAAGTAATTCCACATTTGCTCAACGAAGACAACGACGTGGTGGCTCTCGCCCAGACGGGTACGGGAAAGACAGCGGCATTCGGTCTGCCGGTGCTTCAGCGCATCGATGTGGAACTGCTTGCGCCACAGGCACTAATCATTGCGCCTACGCGCGAATTGTGCTTGCAAATCAGCGGCGACCTTGCCGACTACTCAAAATATATTGAAGGGCTGAAGGTGCTCCCGGTGTATGGAGGATCGAGCATCGAGAGCCAGATTCGTGCTGTGCGTGCCGGAGTACAAATCATAGTAGCCACACCGGGCCGACTCATCGACCTCATAGAGCGCAAAGTGGTGCAGCTCGGCACCGTACACACAGTGATACTCGACGAGGCCGACGAAATGCTCAACATGGGCTTCGTTGACGACATCAACAATATTCTCTCGTATGTACCCGAGGAGCGCAAGATGCTTCTCTTTTCAGCCACAATGCCGCCCGAAATCGCAAAGATTGCCGCCCGATTTATGCACAACCCTGAGGAGTATGTGATTGGCACCCGCAATGAGGGTGCCGAGAATGTGCGCCACATCTACTATCTGGTGCATGCTCGCGACAAATATGAGGCACTGAAGCGCGTGGCTGATTCCAACCCCAACATTTATGGCATCATCTTCTGCCGCACCCGTCGCGACACCCAGGAGATAGCCGACCACCTCATACAGGATGGCTACAATGCCGATTCGCTTCATGGCGACCTCTCGCAGCAGCAGCGCGACATGGTGATGAAGAAATTCCGCGAGCGCAACTTGCAGATACTTGTGGCAACCGATGTGGCTGCCCGAGGTCTCGACGTGAACGACCTCACCCATGTAATCAACTATGGACTGCCCGACGACACAGCCACTTATACACACCGCAGCGGCCGCACAGGGCGTGCCGGAAAGACGGGTGTGTCGGTAGCAATTATTCACTCAAAAGAGCGTGGAAAAATCAAGGAGATAGAGCGCAAAATAGGAAAGCAATTTGAGCACGGCGAGGTGCCAACTCCGCAGCGCATCATTGAGAAGCAGCTTTTCAATCTTGCCGACCGCATTGAGAAGGTGGAGGTGGACGAGGCTGAGATGGCAAAATATATTCCAGCCATACAGAAAAAGCTGGAGTGGCTCAGCGAAGAAGACTTGCTGAAGCGTGTGCTTTCGCTCGAATTCAACCGCTTGCTCGACTACTATCGCGACGCCCGACAGCTCGACATCGTTTCGACGAAGAAAGAAAGCAAGAAAGACCGCAAGGGCGAGCCTCGCAACGACGAAGATAAAGACCGCCGCGTGGCTGAAAAGGGCTATGAGCGCATATATATCAATGCCGGAAAGGCTGATGGCTTCTTCGCTGTGAATCTCATAGATATGCTCAACCAGAACACCCACGGTCAGCGCGTGGATGTGGGTCGCATCGACCTGCTTCAGCACTATTCGCTATTTGACGTGCGCAAGGGCGATGCACATCGCGTGGTGAGTGCCCTCAAGGGTGCCGACTTCTATGGCACACGCATCTATTGCGAGATTGCCGATGCCGAGAAGGACTATGCTGCCGAAAGCAAGCGTGACGGAAAGAAGAGCCGTGACCGAAACGGCAGCGACGACGGCAAGCCGAAGAACCGACGCGAGCGCCGTGCTGCCGAGCGCGGGGAGAAATCCTCGAAGAAGCATGGCAACGACGACTTTTGGCTCGATGACGACTTTGCTCCGAAATCGAAAAAGCGCAAGCACGACGACTTCGACGACAAGAAGCGCAAGCACGATGGCGACCGCCCGAAAAAGTCGAAGAAAGCCGAGTCGAAACGCGAAAAACATGGCAATTTCGACAAATTTTCAAAAAAGAAACATTGATTTGCTCCCATTAACGCTTATTTTTCACGAAATAAGCGTTTTTTTTCGTGGAAAATCAGTAATTTCACGCTCACAAAAATCAAAGTATTGCAAAAATGAAGATTCTGAAAACGATAATCATAGCCGTGCTTGCTACAGCGGCATTTGCAGCCATACAGGCACGCACTATCGGCGACTTTTTTGTGTCTGCCACCGGCGACGCACTCAATGCCATTCCACAAAACCAGCGTAACGAAATGCTTGCCTATCTGCGCGAAGCCGGGCGAGTGGTGCCCACCGAGACCGTTTATGGAGAGGAAGCTACTTTGCTGCGTGCTACCGACAATTATGTGAAACTTCGCATGAGCTGTGCCTCGCAGATTGAGATGCTGATGCTCACACACAAGCGCGACACCGTAATCTATATGGTGCAGACGGTTGCCACTCCGGCACTCGACAGTCGCATAATGGCACTCGACACCAAGGGAAACCCTCTGCCTCTCGAAAAATTCTTCAAAGAGCCGCAGATGAAAGATTTCGTGCATTTGCCAAAAGGCTCGAAGGTGAAGCCCGACGATGTGCTGAAAAGCGTGCGTTTCCCGTTGATTTCCTACACAATCAACGACTCTCTTCTCACTATCACTGCCCGCCAGAATCTGAAGGACTTCATGAGCACCGAGGATTACGCCGAAATCGCTCCCTATCTCACCGACAGCATCACCTACTGCGCCCGCGGCACCCGCTTCATCCGCATGAAATAGTCTGAAAATCCAAGTTGTGCCGTTACACCACCAAATCGGCATTGTGCTTTGCCAACTCGGAATGTGCTCTGATGAGCATCACGTTGCCAAGTGTGATTACGCCTACTCGACCTATAAACATCATGATTATCAGCACTATCTTGCTGCCTATACATATAGATGACAGGATGC
>JBJFEF010000216.1:0-6431 GCA_051890435.1 Muribaculaceae bacterium | reverse complement strand
GTGAGAGTGTATTGGAGTGGATATTTGTGGAGGTTTTTTGTGCGGCTAAGCTACGGGCTTGGGAAAGCGGAAGATGATGGAGAGGGCAACCATTAGCACGAGGAAAGCCGGATAGTACATATATTCGACGAAAGAGACCGGGGAGAGTCCGGAGAGACCTGCGGCAAGAAGGGCTTGTGCGCCGTAGGGTAGGATGCTCTGAATGATGCAGGAGCAAGTGTCGAGAATGCTTGCCACTTTGCGAGGTTGCAGGTGGAATTGGTCGGCAATGCGCTTAGAAAGCTCTCCCACGGTGATGATGGCGATGGTGTTGTTGGCGGTGCACACATTGACTACGCTCACGAGCAAGGCGATGCACGATTGTGCGCCTCGGGCACCGCTGATGTGACGTGTGAGCCAATTGATGATGAAGTGTATTCCGCCATTGTGCTTGATCAGTCCAAGGAGTCCTGAAGCGAGGAGTGTGACAACGATAAGGTCGCCCATTCCTGTGATACCTTCGCCCATGGCTGTCATCATATCGATAGAGCTGATATCGGTGCAACCCATAGCGATAGCTATTGATGTGATTATGCCAAGAAGCAGCACGATGAGAACGTTCACACCGGCAGCAGCTGTGACAATCACCACGAGATAAGGGATGATCAGTGCGTAGTTGTGCCCTTCGGGAATAGAGACAGTAGTAGGCATCACGCTGATTACGATGTAGAGCAAGAGAGTGAGCAGAGCAGCGGGAATTGCTATGAAGCAATTTGCGCGAAACTTGTCGCTCATGCGACAATCCTGGCTGCGAGTGGCAGCGATAGTGGTGTCGGAGATGAAAGAGAGGTTGTCGCCAAAGAAAGCTCCGCCGATGACTACAGCAACAAGAAAGGCAGTTTCCACTCCAATGTTGCCTGCAATTTCGGTTGCGAAAGGAGTGAGAGCCACCACAGTACCCACCGATGTGCCAATGGAAACCGAAATGAAGCAAGCCGAGATGAAGATTCCGGGGATAATGAGCTGTGTGGGGAGCGTCTGCAGCGCAAGAGCCACTGTTGCATCAATTGCACCGATGCTTTTGGCAAGGGAGGCAAATGCACCTGCAAGAATGAAAATCCATATCATATATAGTACATTGGCATTTGCCGCTCCACGTGAGAAAATCTCAATGCGCTTCGACAGATTGATTCCCTGGGTGGTGACAACAGCCCAGGTTACAGCCAAGATGAAAGCCACCGAAACCGGTACTTTATAGAAATCGCCTACGGCAATGGAAACGCCAAGGTAGAATGCTAGAAAGACAAAAATAGGCGATAGAGCTAGAAAACCTTGCCGCTTGGTAGGTGTAACATCGATAGTCATAATCTCTCTAAAATTTACTGATTTGGTTGCAAAATTAGTAATTTTTTTGATGAATTGTAACAAAAGGATTAAAATGGGAGGCAATAAGTGCATAATTTGTATTAAATATTTCCATATTTGGACATAAGATATTAACTTTGTTCGTCAAAAAAATGCCATATCGGTCGAGAATCGGCAGGCATCTTGATGAATTGCAGAATTATCACTCAGTAGAGTTTGAAATGTGACTGGATTTATGCTAAAAAAAATATTTTCATATAGCTTAGTGCTAATTTTAGTTAGCTTCGAGACTGTGAGGTCACTTGCTAATGAAACATTATCAGCAGATATCAGAATTGATAGCATACAGGTCACCGGTATCACCGATGATTCACAAATATGCGACACCGTCGAATGTGAAGCAGCGTCGAATGTGATTGACTACAAAGAATCCTATTCCTACAATGTGTCGAAGCGAAATTTTTACAAGATGCTCTATGCCGGAGTGCCGCTGATTGGCGCAGGGCTGTCGGTACATGCGTCGAATGGAAATTTCAAGAGCTTCCGCAATGAATATGCCAAGCAATATAATACGCACTACGATGATATCTTGCAATATACACCCGGCATGGTGATGCTGGGTATGAAAGCATTGGGTGTGGAAGGTCGTAGCTCGTGGGGAAGAATGGCGGTATCAGATGCTTTTTCGATAGCCTTGATGGGAAGTGTGGTGAATACACTGAAGCACACCGTGCATGAGAGGCGTCCCGATGGCTCTAACAGTCGCTCTTTTCCGTCGGGACACACGGCAACGGCGTTTATGTGTGCTACGATGCTACACAAGGAGTACGGGCATATTAGTCCGTGGATTAGCATTGGTGGATATACGGTTGCTACTGCAACAGGGGTGAGCCGCATATTGAACAATAAGCACTGGATTTCTGACGTGATGGTGGGAGCCGGCATAGGAATACTTTCAACAGAAGTGGGCTATTTCCTTACCGACTTGATTTTCAAGGAAAAAGGATTGCATAAATATGAATTGCCCGAGCGCTATGACCGCTGGCATAAGCCATCATTTTTAGGGCTGTATGTGGGCTATAATATGTCGGGGTCGAAATTTGACACACCGGTGGGGCAGATAAAGATGAAACTTGGCATAAATGCCGGAGTTGAGGGAGCATATTATTTCAATCCCTTTATTGGTGTGGGCGGACGAATGAACTTTGCCGACATGCCGCTTGAATTGAATCGAGAGATACTGCCGCATGATATAGAATTTAACTCGGCAAGTGCCGGGGTGTATTTATCCTATCCATTCTCGTCGTGGATTCACATGAGTGCGAAGGTGCTTGGCGGTTTCAACCACTTTTCGAGATTTTCTATAGCCGACGGCTATCGCATAGGAGGCAACAACAGCGGTGTGTTCAGCACCGGAGTATCGGTGGTGGTGATGACCAGCCGTGCTTTCAATCTGCGCTTCTTCTGCGACTACAACATCATGCACTCATTTGTGCATGATGCCGACCATAGCCTCCACACCATAACGGCGGGAAGCACACTGGGCGTGAATTTCTGATGCTTGGCAGGATCCTCTAGATAAGATGCGGAAATCAGTTGACTGATTCGCGGCGGGAGGCATCGATGCGCAACAAAAGGGCCAGGAGAATGGTAAAACCAAGGATAGAGGAGCCGCCATAGCTGAAGAATGGGAGAGGAATGCCGATAACAGGGCATAGCCCAATGACCATGCCAATGTTGATGGCAAGGTGGAAAATGAAGTAGGAGGCTACGCAGTAGGCATATACTCTGCCGAATGCCGTGCGTTGTCGCTCGGCGATGTGGATGATGCGCAAAATGAGTGCAAGAAACAGCACAAGGACAATGGTGGAACCAACGAAGCCTTCTTCCTCACCGATGGTGCAGAAGATGAAGTCGGTGTGCTGCTCGGGCACATAGCGGAGCTTGGTCTGTGTTCCGTTGAGGAGGCCTTTGCCCCAGAAACCACCTGAACCGATTGCAATTTTCGACTGATTCACGTTGTAGCCCACACCACGAATGTCGTCCTCTATGCCGAGAGTCACCTTGATGCGCAACTGCTGATATGACTCGAGTTTGCCGAAGGCATAATTCACAGAGAAAAGGAATAGCATGGAAGCCACAGCAAAAATGATGGCGACAAAAGCCTTGCGCACATTCTCGCGGAACATAGCGATTAGCAGGTAGATTACCGAAGCCGAAATCACGGTGATGAAGAAGATGGTGCCATTCACTTCAATGCCGAAGTAGGAGAGTGTTGCGGCGATAGCCGAGCATCCAATGTAGCCGAGGGCAGTGTTGCGACCGAGTTCCCATGAGCGGCAGTAGATGAAAAGCATGCCAACAACCAGGAGCATGATGCAAATAAACACGATAGCTTCGCCAAGAGGCATTGACCAGAAGATTACATCGGTGTATTTGATGGCTATAACGAAAAACAGCACGGAGCAGAATCCGGCAAACAACACAAATCCACTCATGCCCTCGCGATAGAGCACGAAGATGAGAGAAGTGTAAACGAGCGCCGACCCGGTTTCGCGCTGCAAGATTATGAGAATAATGGGCAGTACAATAATCAAGCCAGCCTTGAGATAGTTGGTGTAGCTTTTGTTGAGGGTGAAATTATATCCGCTGAAAAGTTTTGCCAAGGCGAGAGCTGTGGCAAACTTACCGAACTCGGCGGGCTGAATGCTGATAGGTCCCATCACAATCCAGGAATGGGAGCCTTTCACATTAGGTGCTATGAATATGGTGAGAATGAGCACAAGAATGGTGAAGGCATAGACGGGGTAGGCGTAGGCATCGTAGATGCGGCGGTCGAGAAGCAGAATGCAGAAGCCGATTACTACTGAAATGCCAATCCACATCATCTGTTTGCCCGAGAACATAGAGAACTCGAATATGCCGGCGTTGTCGAACTGATAGCTTGCGGCATAGATGCTCACAACGCCACCCACGACGAGGATGGCGTAGAGCACGACTGTGAACCAGTCGATGTAGCGCAGAGGCGAGTTGTCGCGATTATTGTATGCTGTCCTTAGTTGCATTTGATTCGGAGTCGGGTTTAGGTTTGCTTGTAGAGATTAAAGAGCGAGGATAACCGGTGGTGCTTGCTTCGAGCATCTGGGTTTCCATGTGTTTTCGAGATTCGGAAATCTCGCCATTGAGATACATTTCCATCATGAGGCTTCCGATAGGCACTCCATAGGTTGCACCGAAACCGGCATTTTCCACATATACGCATATTGCGATTTTGGGGTTGTCCATGGGAGCGAAACCCATGAAAGCCGAGTGGTCTTTACCGTGTGGGTTTTGAGCCGTACCGGTCTTACCGCAAACTGCAACGTCGCCGAATGCTGCTCTGCGGCAAGTTCCGCCGGTGACAGCCATTCTCATACCTTCAACAATTTCGTCGTAGTAGGCACGATCGACAGTGGGGTAGTGCTTCTCGTGGAGGCGATGAGGCAGCCCCACGCCAATAATTTCTTTTACCACATGAGGGGTGATGAAGTAGCCACGATTGGCAATGGTGGCGCATAGGTTGGCGATTTGCAGTGGGGTGGCAAGTACTTCGCCTTGACCGATAGCTACGGAAATGATGGTGTTGGCCGACCAACGGCCTTCGCCGTAGGCGCGGTTGTAGTAGGCGCTGTTAGGGATAAAGCCACGGCTTTCGCCGGGGAGGTCGATACCGAGCTTGTATCCGTAACCCATCGAAACGAGGTGTTTCTTCCACACTTCAAATGCGTCGGCAGTGGTGCCATATTTTGAGTGTCGGTCGAGCATGTGCTTGAAACCCCAGCAGAAATAGGAGTTGCAGGATGTCTGCAATGCGGGTTTCAATGCAATAGGAGAGCCGTGACCGTGGCAACCCACTTTGAGACGTCCGCAAATGAAACCGTGAGAGCAAGGATACATGGTGGATGGAGTGACGATGCCTTCGTGGCGGAGGATAAGTCCCTGGGTAGGCTTGAAAGTGGAACCTGGAGGGTAAGCCGCCATGATAGCACGGTCGAAGAGAGGTTTCCGGCGGGTGTCGTTGAAGAGCATCTTGTAGTTTTTGCCACGAATACGACCAACGAGCAGATTAGGGTCGTAGGTGGGGCTTGAGACGAGAGCGAGCACTTCGCCAGTAGCAGGCTCAATGGCAACGATTGCGCCAATTTTGTTCTGCATGAGCCTTTCGCCATATTGCTGGAGCTTGATGTCGATGCTCAGTTTCAGGTCTTTACCGGATATAGGAGCAATGTCTTGGTTGCCATTGTCGTATTTGCCTTTAATTTTGCCAAAGGCGTCGCGAATGAGGATTTCCACACCTTTCTGACCGCGGAGATAAGTTTCGTAGCTTTTCTCCACGCCGAGGTCGCCTGTGTAGTCGCCGGGACGGTAGTAGTCGTCTTTTTCAATTTCGCGGGCATTCACTTCACGAATGTTACCGAGCACATTAGCAGCGGCGGTGAAGTTATACTGCCTGAGCACGCGCTTTTGGATGAAGAATCCCGGGAATCGGTAAAGCTTTTCCTGAAGGCGTCCATAGTCTTTGGCAGTGAGGTGAGTCATGAACGTCTGCTGGCTGTAGAGAGAGTAATTGGGATTTTTGCGCGGATTTTTGAGGTCGGCCATTCGCTTGTCGAATGTTTCGCGGGAAATCTGGAGCGTGTTGCAGAAGTCGGCGGTGTCGAAAGGTTGCACGTCGCGAGGAATCATCACCACGTCGTAGGCAGGCTGGTTGAACACGACGAGCTCGCCATTGCGGTCGTACATAAGACCGCGCGAAGGGTAGAGTGTTTTGCGCAAGAAGGCGTTTGTGTCGGCATTTACTTTGTATTTGTCGTCACAAACTTGTAATTCAAACAGCTTGATGATGTAGATAGCTACGATTAGAATAATGAAGCCGCCGATTACGTATTTTCTTCGTTCGAGATTATAGTCTTTTCTCACGTTTAGTGTCTAAACTGTCAATACCAAAAATGAGTAGAGTGCTAAGAATGGTGCTTGCAGCGATTCGCATGAGGGTGAGTTGCAGATTGTGCAATGTGAAAGCCTGAATGGAGAAAAGCAGGATGCAG
>JBJFEF010000215.1:3346-6440 GCA_051890435.1 Muribaculaceae bacterium | reverse complement strand
GGCGCGACCATGCAAGGTTTTTTTGATTTGAAATGGAAAATTTTTGTGGAAATATGAAATACGCGATAATAGGGACAGGAGCCATTGGGGCTTATTATGGGGCAAAACTTGCCTACGCCGGGAATGATGTGCATTTTCTGCTTCATTCCGACTATGATTTTGTGAAAGCACACGGGCTACAGGTGGATTCGTGCGATGGCAGTTTTCACCTCGATGCACCGCAAGTGTATCGCAGCACCACCGATATGCCGGCGGTGGATGTGGTGATTGTGGCACTGAAGACTACCAACAACCGCCGCTTGCTGCCCGAACTGCTGCAACCGCTTCTTCACAACGACCCGATGGTGCTGCTCATACAGAATGGCATAGGCGTGGAGCGCGATGTGCAGGAAATGTTTCCTGAAGCCCGGCTTGCGGCAGGACTGGCATTTATCTGTTCGGCAAAGAGTGAGCCGGGACGTGTGAACCACCAGTGCTATGGCAGTATAAACATAGGCAACTACTCGTGCCGCAACACCGGGTGTGTGGCACAACTGATTGCCGAGCTGAATGAGGCAGGAGTGAAGGCTGCTGAGGTGGATTATCACGAGGCACGCTGGAAAAAGGCGTTGTGGAACATGCCGTTCAATGGAATGACGGTGGCACTTGGCGCCCAGACCGACAAAATACTTGCCAATGCGGCAACCCGACAGCTCATCTACGACCAGATGCTTGAGGTGATTGGCGCGGCACAGGCACTTGGCGTGAAGGGGCTTGACCGCACATTTGCCGACAAGATGATAGAGAGTACGCTGCAAATGACGCCTTACTCGCCGAGCATGAAGCTCGACTATGATTTCGGCAGGCCGATGGAGATAGAGTATATCTATAGCCATCCCATAGCCGAGGCGCGTGCTGCGGGATTTGACATGCCAAAGCTTGCTATGCTTGAGGCTGAACTGCGCTTCCTCGACGAAAAGAACAGGGGATAGAATGCCCCCGATGAATAACCCTCATAAACATAATCGACATGAAAACCGACTTACAACGACTTGTGTGCTGCCTTGTGGCGGCTGTGGCATTTGGCTTGGCTCACGCCGAAGTGTCGCCATACAGCGTGATACCGCTGCCGGCAAAGATAGAGATGACAAAAGGAAAATTCACGCTTCGCGACGAAGGGGTGAAAGTGTATATCACTGGAGCTGCCGATGATGCCCTTGCAGCCTATCTCAAGGAGTGTGCTTTGCGATGCAGTGAGGTGAAAAAGCGCGGCGATGCCGATGTGGAGATTGCCATAGGCAAGAAACAGGGCAAAGGAGAAATTGGAGCAGAGGGCTATCGCATGGAGATAAAGCCAAAGGTGATAAAGATAGCGGCGGCAAGCGATGCAGGAGCATTCTATGCCGTGCAAACGCTGCTGCAGATGACTCAAGATGGGCGAGAGCGAGAGCTGAAGTGCTGCATGATAGGCGATGAGCCGCGATTTGGCTATCGCGGACTACACTTCGATGTGTCGCGCCACTTCCGCACGGTGGAATTTCTGAAAAAACAGATAGATGCAATGGCGCTGCTGAAGATGAATGTGATGCACCTGCATCTCACCGACGGGGCAGGGTGGCGCATGGAGGTGAAGAGTTATCCACGCCTCACCGAGCTTGCAGCATGGCGCCCCGCACGCACATGGCAAGAGTGGGTGGATGGCGGCAAGCGCTATTGCACCCGGGAAAATCCAGAGGCACAAGGCGGATATTACACACAGCAGCAGATGCGCGAACTCGTGAGCTATGCTGCTGAGCGCCACATTACGGTGATACCCGAAATAGAGATGCCGGGCCACAGCGAGGAGGTGCTTGCAGCCTATCCCGAGGTGTCGTGCGACGGCACGGGACAAGGGTCATCGGACTTCTGTGCCGGCAAAGAGGCTACATTCAAGATGCTTGAAGCGGTGCTGAGCGAGGTGATCGATGTGTTTCCCTCGCCATATATCCACATAGGAGGCGATGAGGCGGCAAAAAACACTTGGCGCACTTGCCCACACTGCAAGAAGCGCATGGAGCAAGAGAAGCTTGAAAGTGTGGAGGAATTGCAGAGCTACTTCATCTGCCGCATGGAGCGGTTTGTCAACTCGAAGGGCCGTCGAATAATCGGTTGGGATGAAATACTTGAAGGCGGACTTGCCCCTGATGCCACGGTGATGTCGTGGCGCGGCACAGCAGGCGGACTGAAGGCGATAAAAGCAGGGCACGATGTGGTGATGACGCCGGGCGAATACTACTACCTCGACTACACTCAGGATGCGCCTTTCAAGGAGCCGATATCGATAGGCGGATACACGCCGCTGCGCACTGCCTATGACTACGACCCTGCCGACCCATCGCTCACAGCCGATGAGTTGAAGCACTTGCTTGGCGTGCAAGGCAACCTTTGGAGTGAATATATACCCACCGATGCACATGCCGAATATATGTATTACCCGCGAGCCTTTGCGGTGGCAGAAACCGGCTGGAGTCGTGCTGCCGACAAGGATTATGAGCGATTCCACGCTAATGCCATAGCGCTGTGCAAGATGCTGAAGGAGAAGGGATTCAGCACATTTGATATTGCCAATGAATATGGCGAGCGCAAGGAGAGCTTTGTGGAAGCAAAGCACTTGGCACGCGGCTGCAAGGTGACGTATAATCTGCCTTATAGCCGGCAGTGGCCCGGAGCGGGCGATACAGCCCTCACCGACGGAGTGCAGGGTGGCTGGACCTACCTCGACCACAAGTGGCAGGGTACGATGCGCGACATGGATGTGACTATCGACCTTGGAGCGGTGAAGCCGGTGCACTGCGTGAAGGCTACATTTATGCACTCGGAAGGGGCGTGGGTGCATGTGCCGAAGCTGATGGAGGTGATGACTTCAGTCGATGGTGTGAACTATGAGAAAGTGGGAACAGCGTGGGGCTATGTGCCCGACGGGCAGCCGAAGATGCTGTTTCAGCCCTATATGGTGGTGTGTAATGTGGAGGCACGCTATGTGCGCGTGCATGCTGCGAAGCACGACCGCGAGGGGGCGTGGCTGTTCACTGATGAGATTGTGGTGAATTGAGGGAATAGGGAAGAGGGGATAGGG
>JBJFEF010000215.1:0-3246 GCA_051890435.1 Muribaculaceae bacterium | reverse complement strand
ATAGGGAAGAGGGGATAGGGTATAGGACTAATAGGACTAATTAGACTAATAGGACTAATAGGGGTGTGGGGATTAGATGGGGATTTCGGGGGACTGCTTTACTACCGACATGACGAAGTTGCTCTGGAGGCTGCCGACGCTGGGAATTGCTCCGAGCGAGTCGAGCACAAACGACTCGTAGTGCTTCATGTCGCGCACATAGATTTTGAGCAGGTAATCGAAGTCGCCTGAGATGTTGTAGCACTCGGTGACCTCGGGAATGGCGTTGATAGCTGCCATAAACTCGCGTCCGAGGTTTCCATTGTGCTGCTTTAGCTTCACATTGCAGAGGATGCAGAGGTTGCGGTTGAGCTTCTCGGCATCGAGGAGAGCCACATAGCGCTTGATGTAGCCCTCTTTTTCGAGGCGACGCACGCGCTCAAACACCGGGGTAGATGACAAGTTGACCTTGGCGGCAAGCTCCTTGGTGGTGATGTTGGAATTTTGTTGCAGATGGCGCAACAGGGCGATGTCGGTTTTGTCGAGACCTTCCATAATGATGAGATTTGTGGATAAAAATGCTGTAATACTGAGCAAAATTACGAAAAATATTTCATAATATTGACAAAATAAAGAAAAAATGAGATATTACCTCAATATAGGAGCCAATTTGGGCGACCGCAGCGGCAACATAGCACGAGCGGTGGCAGAGATAGAGGCGCGGCTGTGCGGCGATGAGGTGGTGCAGAGTGCGCCATTTGAGTCGGAGCCGTGGGGCTTTGAGTCGGAGCACCGGTTTCTGAATGTGGGATTGGCTCTGAACAGTGCCATGCCGCCACAAGAGGCGCTGAGAGAGGTTCACGCCATAGAAGAGGCAATGGGTAGCGCAAGCCACCGCAATGCCGACGGCACTTATGCCGACCGCATAGTGGATATCGACGTGATAGCTATCGACGAGCAAGTGATAGCCACTGCCATGCTCACGGTGCCTCATCCACGCATGGCGCAGCGAGAATTTGTGCTTGTGCCGATGGCTGAGATAGCGCCCGAGTGGCGTCACCCTGTGGTGGGGCTGACGGCAAGAGATATGCTTGCTGCGCTGCGTGGTGGAGCGGAGTGAGGAGAGGGTTGCATTGTTCGTGAAAAATGCGTAATTTTACGGCAAAATTGCGTGGTGAGCAATCTCGCATGACTAAGAGAAAAGATAATTATTACAATAAAGGCGAAAAGAAACGATATGTTTTCAGGAATAGTAGAAGAAGCAGCCACCGTGGTGGCACTGCGCAAGGAGGATGGCAACCTGCACCTCACGCTGCGTTGCTCATTTACCGATGAGTTGAAAATCGACCAGAGCGTGGCACACAATGGAGTGTGCCTCACCGTGGTGGCACTGCCCGGCGATGGCACCTACACGGTGACGGCAATTCAGGAGACGCTCGACCGCTCCAATCTGGGTTTGCTCAAAGTGGGCGACAAGGTGAACCTTGAGCGCAGCATGATGATGAACGGCCGCCTCGACGGACACATAGTGCAGGGACACGTTGACCAGACGGCACGTTGCCTCAGCGTGACACCCGAGGATGGCTCATGGCGCTATCGCATCGGCTATGAGAGTAAGCCAGAGCTTGCCCGCAAGGGCTATGTGACGGTGGAGAAAGGCAGTGTGACGGTGAATGGCGTGAGTCTCACGGTGTGCAACTCGCAGAGCGATGGCTTTGAGGTGTGCATCATCCCTTACACCCACGACAACACCAATTTTCACCAAATCACCGAAGGCACGGTGGTGAATCTGGAATTTGACATCATAGGCAAATATTTGAGCCGACTGATGGAATTTGCCCAATGAAAGGTGCTTGAAGATGAAGCGAATAGGCATCTTGTCGGACACCCATGCGTGGTGGGACGACCGCTATGTGACATATTTTACCGGGTGTGACGAGATATGGCATGCCGGCGACATAGGCAGCGAGGATGTGCTCGACCGGCTGTGTGGCATTGCACCGGTGGTGCGTGCCGTGTATGGCAACATCGACGGGGCTATGTTGAGGCGCAGGCTCAAGGAGGTGGAATGTTTCACCACCGAGGGCGTGAAGGTGTGGATGACGCACATAGGTGGCTATCCGGGGCGCTATGCTCCCGGCGTGAAGGCGGCATTGCTCGCCGAGCAGCCGCAGCTCTTTGTGAGCGGACACTCGCACATCCTCAAAGTGGTGAACGACAAATATATGCACTTGCTCCACATTAATCCCGGAGCGGCAGGACGGCAAGGGTGGCAGACGGTGCCAACCATAGTGCTGCTAACGCTCGACCGCGGAGCAGTGACCGGATGCGAGGTGGTGGAGCTGGCTAAATAGCCGGTGATGCCGATGATAACAATCAGCAAAAAAACGAAATAACACTATATGGCGATGAAAAGAATAGTTGTGTATGTGATGGCGGCGTGCTTTGCCGCGCTGCTTTATTCGTGCAAGACGTCGGAGGAGAACTATCGGGCTGCCTACGACATCACCCGCGAGCATGTGCGTGCCCGCAATGCCGTGGATTCTACTACCTACGACAAAATACAGGCAGAGAAGCGTGAGGCGACTGCAGTGGTGGCAGGCGACTCGGTGCGCCTTGTGAAACACCGCGTGAACATAGTGGATGACCCCTACAGCACGCTCAAGCGCTATGGCGTGGTGGTGGGAGAATATAAGCAGGCATTTAATGCACGTTCGTTTCGCGACCGACTGAAGAAAGAAGACAAGCCGGCGTATGTGGTGATAGATACTGAAAAGACCTACTATGTGATAGTGCATGGCTTTGACACCTCGGCAGAGGCTGCAAGCTACATGAAGCGCCTGAAGGATGAGGTGAAAATGCGTATTCCCATAGAGAAGCCATGGATTCTCGCACGCCCGTGAGGCTGAAGGGAGAGGGGGAGCTGTGTCCCCGTGTTGCCGAGGCTGAGCTTCGCGAGCAGATGTGCCGCTTGTGGCAGGAGGCGTTTGGCGACGAGCGCGACTTTGTGATGCACTATTTGAGCCGCTTTAGCCACAGCGGGAACCGCCTTTTGCGCTTCGACGAGAGCGGAAGGCTGGTGGCGATGATGCACATGCATCCATTCACCATTGGCATGAAAGGAGTGCCCGGCGATGAGGTGGCGGTGCGGTTTGAACCCGAACAGGGGGGCTTGAAGGGCAGCCGTGGGGCATACGTGTATGGCGTAGCTACGGCAAAGGAGTGCAGGGGCAGGGGCATTGCGAGCGAGATGCTTGCCGATGCCAT
>JBJFEF010000214.1:0-1793 GCA_051890435.1 Muribaculaceae bacterium | reverse complement strand
ACTTTGGAGATTAAGGATTTGGACCAGTTGGAGCGGTTGATGGGCGAGTTGATGAGCCAGATTACCGACTACAAGCGACTTGGTGCGGACTATAATGCACAAAACGGCATACCGAGTATAAAGCCCGACAAGTTCAGGGTGGAGAATGATTGGAAGTTGGAGAAGGACACCGAAAACTATATTGCGATGAGTACGGGTTTAATCGACTATAAGCAATATTTGGAACGTGCGCGAGAAATTGAGGCGGAGTATCTGAGAATGAAGATAGTTAATGCGAAGAGCACTGAAACGGAGATTTACCAGTTTCGGAACGAACTGTTAAATCTCCAGGTTAAGGGTTACAGGTTAGAGGTTAGAGAGGAGGCTCGTGTGCGGACTGAGGCGGAGAGGGAGCAGTTGAGACGTAAGAGGGACGAGGTGAGAGAGGCAGCAGAACTTAGGAAACAGGATATAGAAAAGCAGTATCAAGAGGGATTGATTGGTTATAAGGCATACCGAGAGGCTATGCTTCGAGCCGATGTGGAGTATTACGAAGAAGTGAAGCAATACTATCCGCAGAACTCCCCTTACCTATTTCAGATAGAGCGCAATTTGTATGGCAAATTGCAGCAAGAGCGAGACAGGAAAGCGGAGAGTTTCAGGCAGACGCAAGAAACGATGCGCAACACCTATTTCAGCAACACCGAGACACGCGACGTGGCTACAATAAAAGAGGACTTCGACGAGCGAGCCCGTGCCCTCGATGTGCTTTATAATAATATGGTAGAGTTGGCGAAAGGAGATACAGGGAAGTTGAAACGCATCACCAGAGAGTATCAGCGAGCCAAGCGACGCGAAGAAGTGAGCCGAGCCAAAGCCTTGGGCGAAGACATCAAACTCACTTGGCGAGAGCAGATAGAGCAATTTATGGAATGGCTCGACAGCGACGCCGGAAAGAAAATCATGCAGACCGTGGGCAACATCACCAGCAGTATGAGCAGTATATTCCAAAGTGTGATGGAGCTGTCGCAGATAGAGTGCGAGATGCAAGTAGGTTTGATAGAGCGCCGATACAAGCAAGAAATCAGTTATGCCGAGGGCAACTCCTATAAGGTGAAGAAACTCGAAAAGCAGCGCGACAAAGAGATAGCGAGAGAGAAGCGCAAAGCAGCCGAAAAGACCTATACCCTACAAGTGCTGATGGCGATAGCGACCACAGCGCAGAACGCAGTGACCGCCTACGGCAACGGATTGCAGATAGGCGGACTTGCGGGATTGATACTTGCGCCGATAGCAGCAGCGATGGCAACGGCAGCCGGCATGGTGCAGATAGCCGTTATCAAGAAGCAGAAAGAGGCAGCGATGTCGGCAGAGTATGCCGAGGGCGGATTCACGCCCGACGGGCCCAAGAAAAAGGTAGTGGGCGTGGTACATGCCGGGGAATGGGTAGCGAGTCAGAAGTTGGTGAAGTCGCCGGTGGCTCGGCCTCTGCTCGAGGCGCTCGAGGTTGCGCAGAAACGCAATGTGATTGGCACATTGCCTTCGGTGCAACAGGTTAGTGGTTATGGGTTAGAGGTTAGAGGGGGTGCTCGCAGTGGAGAGCGGAGTGCGGAGAGCGGAGAGGGTTCGGCAGCTGAGGCTGCGGTTAAGGGGTTAGAAGGTTATAGGGTTATGAGTGAGCGGTTGAGTGATGTTATTTCGAGGTTGGAGGAAAGGTTGAATGAGCCTTTTGTTACTGTGAATACTGTTACAGGTGATAAGGGTATTCAGAAGGCGCAAGATGATTATGAGAAGTTGATGCGGAATAAGAGGCC
>JBJFEF010000213.1:0-1801 GCA_051890435.1 Muribaculaceae bacterium | reverse complement strand
GCCACAATGTCGGTGTTGGCAGAGAAGCCATAGTAGGAGTTGCCGTCGTATTCCACGGTCATGTGCACCTTACCTACGTCGTTGCTACCCTTGGTGATTGCCTGAATGAGGAATTCTTTCACCACCATCTGGCGGTGGATGATTTGCTTGATGGCTGAGATAGCTGCATCGACGGGACCGTTGCCCGAAGCGCAAGCCTCAAACTTCTCGGAGGCGATATCGAGGCGTACACTTGCCACCGATTGCAGACCAACGCCCGAGGTCACCTGGAGGTAGTCGAGCTTGATGCGGGCGTCCTTGTTGATGTGCTTGCCCACGAGCATCATTATGTCGTCGTCGTTGATGTCCTTCTTTCGGTCGGCGAGGCGTAGGAAGCCTTCGTAAGCCTTGTCGAGAGCCTCCTTGTCGAGCTCAATGCCGAGCACGTGCAAGCGGTGCTTGAGGGCTGCACGACCGCTTCGGGCAGTGAGTACGATAGAGTTCTCGTCGAGACCGATATCCTTCGGGTCGATGATTTCGTAGCTCTCGCGGTTTTTGAGCACGCCATCTTGATGTATGCCCGAAGAGTGGGCGAATGCGTTGCGTCCCACGATAGCCTTGTTGGGCTGGACTGGCATATTCATGAGGCTCGACACCAGGCGGCTGGTGTTGTAGATTTTCGGGGTGTTGATGTTGGTGACAATGCCAAGGTCTTTATGGCTCTTGAAAATCATAGCCACCTCTTCGAGCGAAGTGTTTCCGGCACGCTCGCCGATGCCGTTGATTGTGACTTCGGCTTGGCGGGCACCATTGAGAACTCCTTGCACGGTGTTGGCAGTAGCCATACCGAGGTCGTTGTGGCAGTGAGTGGCGATTGTGACGCGGTCGATACCATCGACGTGGTCGATGAGATACTTGATTTTAGCGCCAAACTCAGCCGGGAGGCAGTAGCCTGTGGTGTCGGGGATATTGATGACTGTGGCACCAGCCTTGATTACAGCTTCGACCACTCGTGCGAGATATTCATTCTCGGTGCGTCCGGCATCTTCGGCATAGAATTGCACATCTTCCACAAAGCGCTTTGCATAAGCCACGGCAGCGACGGCACGCTCAAGGATTTCGTCGCGGTTGCTGTTGAATTTATATCGAATGTGGTAGTCGCTTGTTCCGATACCGGTGTGTATGCGACCGCGCTTTGCATATTTCAGCGCATCGGCAGCCACCTCAATATCTTTTTCCACGGCGCGAGTGAGTGCGCAAATGGTGGGCCAAGTGACGGCCTTTGAGATTTCTACTACCGAATTGAAGTCGCCCGGGCTTGAAATGGGAAATCCAGCCTCAATCACATCTACGCCGAGAGCCTCAAGGGCACGCGCCACTTGGATTTTCTCCACGGTGTTGAGCTGGCAGCCCGGCACCTGCTCGCCGTCGCGCAGCGTGGTGTCGAAAATATACAGTCTGTTTTTATCGCTCATAATATATATGTTTCTTCTTGTTTTTATTTAATCGTTACTTATGTCCGTTGAATGCCTGTAAGCGGGGAATTTTGGTTGATATTGCCCGATAGCTGCACGTTGCAACAGTCGTACCCCCGTTTTTTCGTGTGACATTCCGACTAAAAAATTAGCCTTTCTCATGCAGTGTGAAGAAAGGCTTAAATATTGTATCGGCAAAGGTAGTGCAATTATTCGAGAAAAGCAACAAAATGACGCGAAATTTGCGCTAAGTGTGATAAATTATTGCTAATAGTGGTGTGTTTGCTTATTGTTTTTGTTATTTTGGGGCTTTATTTGCAACTTTTTAAAGTTTGGTGCATGAGATT
>JBJFEF010000212.1:0-1806 GCA_051890435.1 Muribaculaceae bacterium | reverse complement strand
AACGCGCGCCGCGCCGCTTCGGCTGCCGGCGTGTGTTGTAGTGAAGCGTCTTGCCGGTGCGTCGGTCGTAGATGGCGAAGCCGTCGCCAAACACGGTGTAGTAGATTCTGCCCTCGCGGTCCTCGGCAATGTTAAGCGTGCCCTTGTTCTTTAGGTCGGCAAAAAGTGTGCCTCTGCCCGAGGCGACATCGAATCTGTAGAGTCCGCTCCATGTGCCGAGCCAGTAGCCGCCGTTGCTGTCGCGGAAGATATAGCTACTGCTTGAAGGCGCGCCGGCTACCCTTGTGGGATGTCCGTTGCCGTCTATGTGGAACAGTCCCTTATTGTTCACCGTGCAATAGAGTCCTCCGTCGGGCGAGCTGGCTATTGATCCCACGCCGTCGGCAAGTCTCTCGCCGCCGAGCGTAATGCACCACGAGTGGAACTTTTGCGTCTTGGTGGAGCAGAGATATAGTCCGTGGCGCGGACTGGTCAGCCAGATGTTGCCGTCCTTGTCCTGCATTATGCTGTTTATCGTGAGGTGAGGCATGAGAAACTGCCTGTTGTATATTTGTTCTTCCTGTGCCACTCGCTCGCCGTTCCTTATTATATATAGGCTCTGTGAGATGGAACCTATGAAGATGTTCCCTGAACGGTCGATATGCAGCGAGGCTATGGTTAGGTCGTCGGGCAGCACAAATCCCGCCGAAGCCGTTTTCCCTGTGCGTGGGTCGAAACGGAGTATTTCTTGTTGCGTGGCAATCAGCACACCGCCGCCGGGTTCGCCCACTATGTCAACCAACTGTCCGCCCACGGCAATACGCTGCACGTCGGCAGGCTTGTCGCCGTCGAGTCGGCAGCGCATCATATTGTTGCTACTGGTCTGAATCCAAATATGCCCTGAAGATTCCCCGTGCCTTATGCTCAGGTATCGGCTGCCCGTGAGAGTCTCAAATTCCTTCCTTGGTCTTAACTCACGCCGTTGCTTGTCGAGGGAAAAGACGCCATGTCCCGCCGTTGACACAAAAAGCGTGCCGTTTTGGCTCTCCACAATGGAATTGACACGGGGCATTTTGCCGCCCGGGAAACGGTAGCTCACGAAGTCGTCGGTCTCGTAGTCGTAGCGCATCAGTCCCTTGCCGCAACCAATGAACATCTCACCCTCGTTTGTGGAGACGAAGGTAGTGATAATGTTGCCCACAATGGTTGTCGTGTCGCTGCTGTCGTGATAGTAGTTCACGAAATTGTAGCCGTCGAACTTGCTTAGTCCGAAATCCGTAGCCACCCACACCAGTCCATACTTGTCCTGGCACACCTTTGTTACAAGGCTGCTCGCCAGTCGGCTGCAGTCGTACATCGTGCCGTTGATTGCCGCAGCCACTCCCGGCATTGCCAAAACCATGGCAAATACACTGCTGCGCACCCAAGATTTAAATTTGTCGCACATTAAAAAACGGTTCATTAGTTATAGATTTTTTCTTTCTGCGTGCAAAATTACCAAAAAAAATCCAATACCACCCCCGAAATTCATCTCATCTTCCTTAAAAATTGCATCAAACTTAGATACGTTGTAAGAATTAAGAATTAAAAATTAAGAATTAAGAGAAATTGAGAATTAATAATTAAGAGTTATGAGAAATTAAGAATTAAGAATTATGAAATTAAGAATTAAGAGTTAGCTAAACGCGAATGATGCGCAGCCTTCACTCCCCCTTGGGGGAGACGGAGGGGGCTTCTCTTAATTCTTAATTCTTAATTTTTAATTCTTTTAATTTCTCCTGCTTTCCGATTCCTTGCCAAAGAGATATGAAGGTTTGTAGCCTCCCA
>JBJFEF010000211.1:0-6498 GCA_051890435.1 Muribaculaceae bacterium | reverse complement strand
CGCAACATAATCGCCGAAATCAACGCTATCGTTGCCGACCCCGACAACATCAACAAGCAATACTCTCGCGTGCAGCAGCTCCAGCAAGACTTCAAGGCTGTGGGCGACATCCCTGCTACCGAAATCACCGACATCTGGAAGTCGTACCAACTCGCTACCGAGAATTTCTACGACCTCCTCAAGATGAACAAAGAGCTTCGCGACTACGACTTCAAGAAAAACCTCGAAATCAAGCAACAACTCTGCTCCGATGCCGAAATGCTCGGCGAGGTTGACGACGTTGTCAGCGCTTTCAAAAAGCTACAAGAGCTTCACAACCAGTGGCGTGAAACCGGACCCGTAGCAAAGGAAATCCGCGAAGACCTTTGGAACCGCTTCAAAGACGCTTCGGCTGTTGTCAATAAAAAATATCAAGCTTTCTTTGAGGCTCGCAAAGAGAAAGAAAAAGAAAATGAAGTGGCAAAAACTGCTATCTGCGAAAAAGTGGAAGCTATCGACATTGCCGCTATCAAGACCTACGCCGGCTGGGACGATGCAACCAAGCAAATCATCGACCTCCAAGAAGAGTGGAAAAAGCTCGGTTTCGCCGCCAAGAAGGTAAATGCCGACCTCTTTGCACGTTTCCGCAAGACTTGCGACGAGTTCTTCGCCCGCAAAGCCGAGTTCTTCAAGACCATGAAGGAAGAGCTTGCTGCCAACTTGCAAAAGAAGCAGGCTCTCTGCGAAAAAGCTGAAGCCCTCAAAGACTCTACCGACTGGAAAAAGACTGCCGACGAGCTCGTTGCTCTCCAGAAGGAGTGGAAGACTGTAGGCCCCGTTGCAAAGAAATATAGCGACGTAGTGTGGAAGCGCTTCATCGCTGCTTGCGACCACTTCTTCAACGAGAAAGGCAAGCAGACCACCAACGTGCGCAAAGTTGAGCACGACAACCTCAAAGCAAAGAAAGAGGTCATCGCATCTATCAATGCAATCCTTGCTGAGGAAGCCCCCGAAGATGCTGCCACCAAGGTGCGCGCGCTCATGAAGCAGTGGCAAGAAATAGGCCATGTGCCCTTCAAGGAGAAAGACAAAATCTACAACGAATATCGCGAAGCCGTCGATAAGGCTTTCGACAAATTCGATATGAAGGCCACTCGTGCCAATCTCGCCAACTTCGAGAACTCTATCAACCAAATCTCCGACCAAGACAAGATGTATCGCGAGCGCGAGCGCCTTGTTCGCTCCTACGAGCTAAAGCGTAACGAGCTCAAGACCTACGAGAACAACATGGGATTCTTCAATGCCCAGTCGAAGGGCGGAAACTCCATGCTAAAGGAGATGGAGCGCAAAATCCAGAAAATCAAGGACGAACTCGCACTCCTCGAAAAGAAAATCCAGGTGGTTGATGGCAAGCTCTAACACTTGCTACCACATCACCTCCACCTATTAGCACTCACTATCACCCCTGCCTATATCACTCACCGATTTCAGCAGGGGTGATTTCATTTATCATCAACTCTTTATTCCCCTCATTATCAATCATTATGACAACAAAAACCATCTTTGGCTTTATAGCCGCAATCACACTCGCCCTTTCTCTCTCAGTAGGCTCTGCAGCAGCCAATCTTCCTCGCTCCACTCCCGAGGCTGAAGGCATCCCTTCAAGTGCCATCACCGCACTCTTCGACTCCCTTATGTCGCTCCCCGACACCGAGATGCACAGCATCATGGTGCTGCGCCACGGCAAAGTGGTAGCCGAGACCTACCCCACCCCGTTCAGTCCCGACTATAACCACACCATGTATTCCTGCTCAAAGACGTTTGTGGGCGCCGCCGTCGGGCTTGCCATTGCCGACAACCGCCTGCGTCTCACCGACCGCGTCGCCACATTCTTCCCCGAAGATCTCCCTACCGAAATCTCGCCCGAACTCGCTGCCATGACCGTGCGCGACCTCCTCACGATGACGTCGGGAATACAACCCGACTGGAACATGCGCAACATCACCGACGCCTGGATAGCAACCTATCTCGCAAAGCCCGTGGAGCAACCGGGCACACGCTTCCAGTACGACTCCATCTGCACCTATGTGCTCTCAGCCATTGTGCAAAAAGTCACCGGAATGAAACTGCTCGACTATCTCCGGATAAAACTCTTCAACCACATGGATATCACCGACGCACGGTGGGAAATAAGCCCCGAAGGCTACAACACCGGTGGTTGGGGCTTGCACATTAAGCCCGAATCGCTCGCAAAGTTTGGCGTGCTCCTCTCTCACAATGGCGTGTGGGAGGGCAAGCAGCTCATTCCTGCCGAGTGGGTGAAAGATATGACTTCTTCGCAAATGAAGTCATATCCCGGTGCCGCCGACTATTGCTACCAGACGTGGCGCTGCGAATATCCCGGTGCTTTCCGCGCCGATGGTGCTCTGGGTCAATACATCCTCGTGGTGCCTGAGAAAGACGTGGTGGTGGTTATCACCGAGTGCACCATGATTGACGGCATCAGGCAACGCCGCCTGGTGTGGAACCTGCTCATGCCGGCAGTCTCTGCCGACGGCGACGCTCCACTCACACCCGGAAACGACCTCGCCACGCTCAAACGCAAATCGGCCTCATACTCTCTTGCCACACCCGCCGGAAAAGCAAAAAGCGGCAAGATGCCATTAGGCTCCACACGCAGCCTGTCGCTCGCTGATAACCGGCTGAATTTCTCAGGACTGTCACTCACCCAGTCACGCAACGAGATGTCGGCAACCATCACTCTCTCCGACGGCTCCACGGTCATCGTTCCGCTCGGCTACCGCAAGTGGCTCAGCACCGTCACTCCCGTCACACCGCCCTACTCCATTTCTCCACGCAACATGTTCACAGGCATCGACCGCGAGTTTGTCGTTGCCGGTAGCTACGCCTGGAAATCGGCTTCACAGCTCTCTGTGCGCCTTCAATATGCCAATTGGGTAACGGCACTGAGCCTCGACATCACATTCGACGCTCAAGGGAATGCCTCAGTGTCGGCTAAAGAGAACTATTCACGCGAAGCCATTAACATTGTTGCTAAAAAACTATAACAATATCCTCCTCTCTCCACACAATATCGCCCGATTGTTTTCGTTAATATATAAAAAGAAACAATAATCATTAAACTATTTAATTGAGTGAGCAAGAAAGGACGATACGGACAGTTTATTCGTGGCATTTTCACCCTGGTTGATCTTGCCATCCTCAACATTGTCTTTTTCGGGCTGTATTTATGCTTGAGTTCAAGCGATTTTTTCACCAAGCCCATTTGGCTCATTCTCAACGGTGCTTTCCTCATTGTCGAGTCGTTCACATCGCGCATTCACGAGCGTCGCGCCATGTTTGCCGACCGCGTAACCATCGAGGCTCTCCGCACCGTCATTCTTCACGCGGCTCTCTCTGTCGCTATGATTTCGTTTCTCGACATTGAGATTCATCCTGTCAAGTATCTCAAGTTCTTCTCAATCTTTGCCATCGCTCTCTGCATCTGGTGGATTTCTTCTCGCAAGCTTCTAAAGCTCTATCGCACCCACGGCTTTAATTTCAAGCGAATCATCATCATTGGCGGTGGAGCACCGGCTCAGCACCTCATCGATGAGATGATGGGCGACCCGGGATATGGTTATCGCATCATCGCACTGTTCGACGACGTGAAAAGCAATCGTGCCATTGCCAATTTCTCGGGAAAACTCAGCGATGTGGAGAAGTTTATCAAAGAAAACACCATCGACGAGATGTATTGCACCATCACCGACGAAGATGTGATGGCTCGCATGATTAAACTCGCCGACAACAACGCCATCGATTTCTATCTCGTGCCGCAATTCAACAAGTCGATTGCTCGCAAATTCGAGCTCTCGGCTGTCGGTAATATCCCTATCCTCGCTCTACGCCCCAATCCTCTCAAGAATCTCGCCAACCGCATGGCTAAGCGCACTTTCGACGTGATTATCAGCACCTTCGTGCTCATATTCTCGCCCATTGTGCTTATTCCTGTGGCTATCGGCATCAAGATTTCCTCTCCGGGTCCTATCTTCTTCCGTCAGAAGCGCACCGGCTACCGCGGAAAAGAATTTTGGTGCTACAAGTTCCGCACCATGCGCGTCAATAACGACAGCGACAAGCTGCAAGCCACCCGCAACGACCCCCGCAAAACCCGCTTCGGCGACTTCTTGCGCCGCTCGAGCATCGACGAGCTGCCACAGTTCTTCAATGTGTGGCGCGGCGACATGTCGATTGTGGGTCCTCGCCCTCACATGGTGAAGCACACACAAGATTATAGCGCTCTCATCGACAAATATATGCTTCGTCACACCATCAAGCCGGGTATCACCGGTTGGGCACAGGTCAATGGACTTCGCGGACAGACCGAGCACCTCTGGCAGATGGAAAAGCGCGTAGAATACGATGTGTGGTATGCCGAAAACTGGAACATGATGCTCGACTTCAAGATTGTGTTCCTCACCGTCTATAACGCCATCAGAGGCGAGAAAAACGCTTTCTAAGATGCAGCAACACCTCGGCACGCTTTCATGCTCTCACAAAGCCTGAGAGCGTTGCCACCAATCATCCCAGGCTCACCGCCCTTGCTCCCTCTCTCGAATGAGCGCCACACCGAAACCCTAACATTTTCATTCTCAGCGTTACTAATGGACAATATCTCAATAAAAGCTCATGCCGTGCTCAAGCGCTTCTATGGCTACACCGAGTTCTATCCCATGCAGCTCGAAGTGATTGAGTGCGTGATGAATCATCGCGATGCCGTGGTGCTTATGCCCACAGGCGGAGGCAAGTCGATTTGTTTCCAGATTCCGGCTCTCATATCCGACGGCTGCACCATTGTGGTCAGTCCCCTTCTCGCTCTCATGAAGGACCAAGTCGATGCCCTGCAAGCCAACGGAATACCCGCAGCAGCCATCAACAGCACCCAGAGCGAAGCCTTCAACCGCGAAATCATCGACCAAGTATTTGCCCGACGCATCAAGCTCCTCTACATCTCACCCGAGCGCCTGCTCACCGAGCTCGACGCCTGGTCGGCCAATATGAAAATAAGCCTCATCGCCATCGACGAGGCCCACTGTATCTCACAGTGGGGGCACGATTTCCGCCCCGAATACGCCCGCTTGTCGCAGCTCAAGCAGCGCTTCCCTAATGTCCCTATCATGGCTCTCACCGCCACTGCCGACCGCCTCACTCGCGACGACATCACCAAGCAATTGCACATACCCGATGCCCGCCTATTCATCGCATCGTTCAACCGCCCCAACCTCTCCCTCCGAGTTGTCCCCAACCTCAGCGGCAAAGACAAGATGCGTGCCCTGGTGCGCTTCATCGAGCAGCACAAGGGGCAAAGCGGAATTATCTACTGTCTCAGCCGTAGCAACACCGAGAAAATGGCACAGCAGCTCAAGCAGCTCGGCTACAATGCCGCCGCATTCCACGCCGGAATGTCGGTAATACTCAAAGAGCAAGTGCAACGTGCCTTCCTCAACGACGACATCACCATCATCTGTGCCACCATCGCCTTCGGAATGGGCATCAACAAGAGCAATGTGCGGTGGGTGGTGCACAGCAATATGCCTCGCAACATGGAGAGCTATTATCAGGAAATCGGACGTGCCGGTCGCGACGGTTTGCCTGCCGACACTCTCATGTTCTATTCGTTTGCCGATGTTGCCACCCTCATGAGCTTCGCCAAGGAGTCGGGACAGGCATCGGTCAATATTGAAAAGCTCCGACGTATGCAGCAATATGCCGAAGCCAGCATATGCCGCAGGCGCATCCTCCTGAGCTACTTCAATGAGCGCCTTGAGTGCGATTGCGGCAACTGCGACGTGTGCCTCAATCCTCCCGAGCGCATCGATGGCACCATCATCTGCCAGATGGCTCTCAGCGCCATAGCCCGCGTGAATCAAAGCGAAGGCATAACCACCATCATCGACATCCTGCGTGGCTCCCGAAAAGCCGACATTGCCGCCAAAGGCTACGACCATCTGCGCACCTACGGCGTGGGTCGTGCCCTCTCTTTCGCCGAGTGGAACGCCTATCTGCTGCAAATGCTGCAACTCGGCATCATCGACGTCGCCTACGACGATGCCAACCACCTGCGCATCACCGATTATGGAAACGACATTCTCCACTCCATGCGCCAAGTGCAGCTCTCCAAGTTTGTCTATGAGCGCAGCTTTGCCAAGAGCAACAAAAAGGACAAGAAAGCACAAAGTCGCCTCCCCGTTGATGTTCCGATAAATGAAAAATTGATTTCGCGCCTCAAAGAATTGCGATATGCCATCGCAAAAGCGCAAGGAGTGCCGCCCTACATCGTTTTCGGCGACAAAACGCTCGAAGTGCTTGCTGCCGAGCGCCCCACCACAAAGGCTGAGTTTGCCACATTATATGGTGTTGGCGAACGCAAGACCGAGCTCTATTGGCGCCAATTCACCAATGCCATCAAGCTCTTCCTCGCCGAAAACCACTAACCTCTCCCCTAAAAACCCTCTC
>JBJFEF010000210.1:3994-6502 GCA_051890435.1 Muribaculaceae bacterium | reverse complement strand
AAATTATTTTCAGGTTGGCTTTTTCGTTGTTTTTAGAAAAATTTTGTGTACTTTTGTGGATGCTAAATGTGATAAAGATGTCGAACATTACTTTTAACGCAATTGGCATTGATATGCCGCAATTCAACGAAGAGGCTGTGAGCCTCTGGATTGAGGCTGTAGCCCGCACTTTCGACAAGTCGGTGGGCGCACTTGCGTATATCTTCTGCAACGATGAGAAAATTCTGGAAGTGAACCGCGAATTTCTGCAGCACGACTACTACACCGACATCATCACATTCGACTACTCGTCGCGCCGCCGCATAGCAGGCGATATGTTCATATCGCTCGACACGGTGCGCTCCAACGCCGAGATGCTCGGCAAGCGATACGACGAAGAACTGATGCGCGTGGTGATTCACGGCGTGCTCCACCTGGTGGGCATCAACGACAAGGGCCCCGGCGAGCGCGAAATCATGGAGCGCCACGAGGACGAGGCTCTTGCCTTGCTGGGCGACTTAGGTATCACCATTCAACATTAACACAGAACCACTCTCCCAACACTTCAGAGAACAAGAAATTATGAGATTCAACTATGATGTGATAGTGATTGGCGCCGGTCACGCCGGTTGTGAGGCTGCTTGTGCCGCTGCCCACCTGGGCTCGGCAACGCTGCTCATAACCATGGATATGAACAAGATTGCACAAATGAGCTGCAATCCTGCCGTGGGCGGCATTGCCAAGGGGCAGATTGTGCGCGAAATCGACGCTATGGGCGGACAGATGGGTATCGTCACCGACCGCGCTTCGATTCAATTCCGCATGCTCAACCGCTCGAAAGGTCCTGCCATGTGGAGCCCGCGTGCCCAAGCCGACCGTATGCGATTCATGGAAGAGTGGCGAAAGGTGATTGAAAACACTCCCAACCTCTATATGTGGCAGGACAGCGCCACCGGATTTGTGATTGAGGGTGGGGCAGTAGTGGGCGTGACCACTGCCATGGGCGTGACTTTTGCCGCCAAGGCTGTGGTGCTCACCGCAGGCACATTCCTCAACGGACTCATGCACATAGGACGCGTGCAGATAGGCGGCGGACGCGTGTCGGAACCTGCTGCCCACGGCATCACCGAACAGCTGAAAGCCTTGGGCTTCACCACCGACCGCATGAAGACAGGCACGCCGGTGCGCCTCGATGCCCGCACTATCGACTTCACAAAAGCCACCGTGCAATATGGCGAAGACGATTTCCACGGCTTCTCCTATCTGCCCACAGTGAAACGCGTGCTAAAGCAGCGCCCGTGCTGGATTATCAACACCAACCCCGAAGTGCACGACGTGCTTCGCGCCGGACTGCCCGACTCGCCGCTCTACAACGGCCAGATACGCAGCATCGGTCCGCGCTATTGCCCGAGCATAGAGACGAAAATCGTCACCTTTGCCGACAAAGACGAGCACCAACTCTTCCTTGAGCCCGAGGGAGAGACCACACAGGAATTCTATCTCAACGGATTCTCATCGTCGCTGCCTATCGACGTGCAATTTGAAGCTCTCAGGCGTATTCCGGCTCTGCGCGACGTGCAGATTTACCGCCCGGGATATGCAATAGAATATGACTTCTTCGACCCTACACAGCTGCGCCATACGCTCGAAACAAAGCGCGTACGCAACCTTTTCTTCGCCGGACAGGTGAATGGCACCACCGGATATGAAGAAGCGGCAGGGCAGGGCCTTATTGCCGGAATCAACGCCCACCTGAATTGCGTGGGAGGTGAGCCTTTCACACTGGGACGCAACGAAGCCTACATAGGCGTGCTTATCGACGACCTGGTGACAAAGGGCGTGGATGAGCCATACCGCATGTTTACCTCGCGTGCCGAGTATCGAATACTGCTCAGACAAGACGATGCCGATATGCGCCTCACAGAGCGCGCCTACCGGCTTGGACTCGCCACCGAGGAGAGATATCAGGTGATGTGCCAAAAACGCGAAAAACGCGATGAAATCGTGGATTTCGTGCGTAATTTCTCGGTGCGCACAGCAATAATCAACCCGCGCATTCACGAACTCGGCATTGAGCCACTGAAGCAAGGGCTGAAACTGCGCGACTTGGTGCTGCGACCACAGCTCGACATTGCCAAACTCGCGAAGGTAATCACCCCACTTGCCGAATTAATCGATGAAATCGACGCAGACCGCCGCGACGAAATAGTGGAAGCTGCCGAAATTCTCATAAAATATGAAGGCTACATAGAGCGCGAGCGCGTGATTGCCGACAAGATTTCGCGACTTGAAAGCATACGCATTCGCGGAAAATTCGACTACAGCACCATTCACGCACTCTCAACCGAGGCACGACAGAAGCTGCAGCGAATCGACCCCGAAACAGTGGCACAGGCTTCGCGCATACCGGGCATTTCGCCGAGCGACATCAACATATTGCTGTTGCTGCTCGGACGATAGCCGAAAAACCCGATGAAATGGGAATTAAGTGGCAATTGTTTCACGTGGAACACTGTGATTCTATTGATT
>JBJFEF010000210.1:1369-3894 GCA_051890435.1 Muribaculaceae bacterium | reverse complement strand
TCCATCGGCTTCGGCTGAGGAAGTGAATTGATTATAGCTCCGGATAACCGATTTCATCGATTACAGCGGCTTCGGCTGAGAAATTCACTCAATTGCTGCGACAACTACGGATAATCAATTCCACAGGCTTATGCCAATCAAAACAATATTCTTTGCCTATTGCAAAAATTACCGATTAAATGGCATTTTGCAATAGGCAAATTTGCAAACAAAAAAACCGATGAATACGCGAGAAGACCTGAAAGAGAAAGTGAGCATGCTGCCCAATTCGCCGGGCGTGTATCTCTACTACGATAAAGAAGGCACGGTGATTTATGTGGGCAAAGCAAAAAACCTGCACCGCAGGGTGAGCAGCTACTTCAACCGCATTCACACCGTGGCTCGCACCAACTTGCTTGTGCGCAACATCTGCGACCTTCGCTACACCGTTGTGGGCAGCGAAGAGGATGCACTACACCTCGAAAACAGTCTTATCAAGCAATACAAGCCACGCTACAACGTGCTGCTGAAGGACGACAAGTCGTATCCCTGGATTTGCGTAACCAAGGAGCCTTACCCTCGCGTGTTTCTCACCCGCAAAACGCCCGACCGCGGAGGTAAATACTACGGACCATACTCCAATGTGCAAATGGCACGCACAGTGCTCGAATTGCTGCGCGACATCTACCCCATACGCACCTGCCGCAACATTATCACCGATGAAACCGTGGGTCGCGGGCGCAACCGTATATGCTTGCAATATCACATCAAGAATTGCCTCGGTTGCTGCGAAGGACGCATCAGCAAGGAGGATTACGGCAAATTCATCGATGAAATCAGGCAAATACTCAATGGCGACACACAGCAACTGTGCGACTATCTGAAAGAGGAAATGAACACCCTTGCCGAGCAACTGCGCTTTGAAGAAGCCCAGGAGGTGAAAGAGAAATATCTGCTTGTGGAGAAATACAAGGCAAAGTCGATTATCGTGAGCGCCCAAATCCATAACCTCGATGTGTATTCGGTAGCAAGCGACGACGAGAGCTACTATGTGAACCACATTCACGTGAACAACGGCGCCATCGTGCAATGTCTCACCCTCGAATATCGCAAAAAACTCGATGAAACCGTAGAAGAAGTACTCTCGCTCGCAATAGCTGAAATCAACAACAAGTTTGCACGCCGAGTGAAAGAGATAGTGGTGCCCGTGATGCCCGACTCCGACTTTGAAGGCGTCACCTTCACCATTCCACAACGTGGCGACAAGAGCAAACTGCTCGACATATCGCTGCGCAACGCCAAGCAATTCATGCTCGACAAACTGAAACAGACCGAAAAGCTCAATCCCGAGCAACGCGTGATGCGCACACTCACCACTATGCAGCGCGATTTCCGCCTCTCAGAGCTACCAAGACATATCGAATGTTTCGACAACTCCAACATACAAGGCACCAACCCCGTTGCATCGTGCGTGGTGTTCAAGAACGCCAAACCCTCAAAACGCGACTACCGGCACTTCAACATCAAGACGGTGGTGGGTCCCGACGATTTCGCATCGATGAAGGAGGTGCTCACACGCCGCTACACGCGCTTGGTGAACGAAGGCGAGCCTCTGCCCCAACTCGTGATAGTGGATGGCGGAAAAGGCCAGCTAAGCGCCGCAGTGGAGGCATTTGACGCAATGGGGCTGCGTGGAAAAATAGCATTGGCAGGAATTGCAAAGCGACTTGAAGAAATCTACTTCCCCGGCGACTCAGTGCCGCTCTACATCGACAAAAACAGCGAGTCGCTGCGCGTGGTGCAGCATCTGCGCGACGAAGCCCACCGATTTGGCATCACCCATCACCGCAACCGTCGCAGCAAAGGACAGACACACTCAATGCTCGACGACATCAAGGGAATAGGAAATGTTTCACGTGAAACACTAATCAAGCATTTTCGTAGCTTAAAGCGACTTAGCGACGCATCCATCGAAGAAATTGCCGCAGTGATAGGTCAAGCCAAAGCCCGATTAATCTACGATGCCTTGCACCCAAAAACTCCGATGAATGCGCCCACAGCCAACGAATCCATCGAATAATTCAAAGAAAATAACAGGATAATCATAACGCAAAAACCAACAGAAACGATATGAAAATAGTGATTCAGCGCGTAAGCCGCGCATCGGTGACAGTAAACAACGAATTAATCGCAGAAATCGGGCATGGACTGATGATTCTCGTGGGTGTGGTGGAAGGCGACACCATCGAGGACATGGAGTGGCTTGCCCAGAAAGCAGCCAATATGCGCATTTTCGACGATGAACAGGGCGTGATGAACCGTTCAGTGATTGATGTGGATGGCGAGATTCTTGCTGTGAGCCAATTCACCCTCGCAGCTTCGACCAAGAAGGGAAACCGTCCCAGCTACATTCACGCTGCCGGACACGAGCTTGCAGTGCCGCTCTACGATGTTTTTTGCAACCGCATAGGCGAATTAATCGGCAAAAACACGAAGAAAGGCATTTTTGGAGCCAACATGCAAGTGGAGCTGATCAATGACGGACC
>JBJFEF010000210.1:0-1269 GCA_051890435.1 Muribaculaceae bacterium | reverse complement strand
AGGTTTTTATGTAGATTTGCATCAGCAATTATTCACATCAAGAAATTCTTACGCGATTATGACAATTGACGAAGCTCAGAAAATGGTAGATGACTGGATACACACCTATGGGGTGCGCTACTTCAGCGAACTCACCAAC
Organism: Muribaculaceae bacterium; assembly: GCA_051890435.1. GTDB lineage: Bacteria > Bacteroidota > Bacteroidia > Bacteroidales > Muribaculaceae > CALZFJ01. The sequence goes on along the minus strand of JBJFEF010000210.1, from coordinate 1,130 downwards.
ATGGCTGTACTCACTGAGGAGGTGGGCGAACTTGCGCGAGTGATGGCACGCCGCTTCGGCGACCAGTCGTTCAAGAAGGGTGAAAATCCCGACGCTCTCCCCGAGGAGCTTGCCGATGTGCTGTGGGTGCTCATTTGCATCGCCAACCAGACCGGCGTGAATCTCACCGAGGCTCTGAAGCGCAGTTTTGAGAAAAAAACCGTTCGCGACGCAAATCGCCACCTAAACAACGAAAAATTGCAGCACCGCACCGATTAGCCGAAAAACAACCAAAAATCGCGGCGAGAGCACACTCTGGAGCCGATTTCCGAAGCCAAACAGGCTCCACTCAACTGCGTGAGAATTGAAAATTTGAATTTTCGCGGACAATCACCCACGTTTTCCACACTTTCATGCGACATTTTTCTCCACAAAAAGTAAGATTGCAAAAAACATTACAGACACAATAAAGAACAACACTAAAAAATTATAGATTATGGAAGAAACTCCCAACAAGTACACCCAAGCCATCAAAGAGAGCAACGTGTGCACCGACGATGCACAAGTGAAAGCCGAAGTAGCTAAATTGCTCGCCGAGCACGTTGCCGAAAACCGCAAACAGGAGGTTTATCAATTTATGCTCAACTGCATCGACCTCACCACCCTCAGCTCAACCGACTCGGAGAGCTCGGTTGCAGCCTTCACACAAAAGGTGAACGACTTTGAAGCCAACTATCCTCAGCTGAAAAACGTTGCTGCCATCTGCGTGTATTCAAATTTTGCCGGCGTTGTGCGTTCGGCACTCGAAGTGAGCGAAGTGAACGTAGCAGTGTGCTCAGCCAATTTCCCATCGTCGCAGGCACGCCTCGAAGTGAAATGCGCCGAGACTGCACTTGCCGTAGCCGATGGAGCCAATGAGGTTGACATCGTGTTCCCGCTCGGATATTTCGTTGACGAGAACTATGAGGAAATAGCCGATGAGATTTCGGAGATTAAGGAATCGGCAGGCGACGCCCGCCTTAAAGTTATTCTCGAAACAGGGGCTTTGAAGACCGCCGACAACATCAAGAAGGCATCTATCCTATCGATGTATTCGGGTGCCGACTTCATCAAGACTTCTACCGGAAAAATCTACGACGGCGCCACACCTG
>JBJFEF010000209.1:0-6516 GCA_051890435.1 Muribaculaceae bacterium | reverse complement strand
ACAAATATTCCCATCAGAAAACCATATTCTTTTAATCGACTGTTTCATAATTCCTATTATTATCCAAACACTTTATGCCACTCAGCAATTATATCATTTTGATAAAACTCCACCGTTTCAATAGCTTTCTTGATGGTTGGGGCTTTAATCCCATTATTCTCAATCAGCTCTATCGAAGGTGATACTCTTATCTTTGCCGATTTCCCCTGATACTCAATGTGTATATGAATTGGCTCATGATCATTGGGGTAAAAGAAAAATCGAATCCCAAATATAAACAATACTGTCGGCATTTTTTATTTAGTCTTTTTATCTTTGCAAATCTACTATTTTTTTTCTAATCCACCAACATTCTCCCTTTAATATTTATCCTAAGAACTCTGTAAATCGCTAAATTAAACCCCCTCTCCAAAAATAACCGCCGCGAAAATAACCGCCGCGAAATTTTGCAATTTCGGTTTTTCTCCTTAATTTTGCAAAAAATAACCGCCGCGAAAATAACCGCCGCGATTTTTTAAACTTTTTGCCTTATGAAGTTCTACAATAGAGAAAAAGAATTGAAACAACTTGCCGAAATCAGGCAACGCAGTTTCAACAACCATTCACAAATGACTGTCGTTACCGGGCGTCGCCGTATCGGCAAGACCAAACTCATATTGAAAAGTTGCGAGCAATCGCCTACAGTCTATCTCTTTGTAGGACGTAACAATGAAGCCACTTTGTGCCATCAGTTCTCGGCATATGTTCGTCAGGCTCTTGATTGTTATGTGCCCGATAGCATTTCTTCTTTCGTCCAGCTTTTTGAGCAAATAATGGTCATTGGCAAGACTTCTTCGTTCAATCTTGTGATCGACGAGTTCCAGGAATTTTTCAACATTAACCCTTCAGTATTCAGTGGTATTCAAGACGTTTGGGACAGATACAAGGATATAACTCACGTCAATTTCATTGCTTCTGGCTCGGTATTCACCCTTATGCACCGCATTTTCATGGACTATAACGAACCGCTCTATGGCCGTTGCGACACCATTTTGCACATCAAGCCATTTGCGACTTCTGTCCTCAGGCAGATTCTTGCTGATTATTATCCACAATACACCAACGATGACCTACTTGCCCTTTTCACAATTACCGGTGGTGTCCCCAAATACATTGAATTGCTTATTGATCGTGGTGCCGTCACTGCAAGCGATATGATTCGCCGCGTGACCGAAGAAAACTCTATTTTCCTTGAAGAGGGCACTATCTTGCTCGTTCAAGAGTTTGGTAAAAAGTATGGAAATTATTTCTCTATCCTTTCTGCAATAGCTTCTGGCAGAAATACTGCCTCCGAAATATCCCAAGCAATCGGAGAAGCAAGCATTGGTGGTATGTTGTCTCGGCTCGAAGAAGATTATGAACTTATCTCCAAGAAGCGTCCTATATTGTCGAAAGAACGAAGCCAAAATGTACGTTATGAGATTTCCGACAATTTCCTGCTATTATGGTTCCGTTACGTTTCCCGTAATCAGAGCCTTTTGCAGATGGGGCTTTATGATTCCCTTTGCAACATCATTTCTGCCGACTATCCCACCTATTCAGGTCTTACGCTTGAAATGTGGTTCCAACAGATGCTGAAAGAGTCTGGCAAATACAAGAATATAGGATCTTGGTGGAATACTACAAAAGGAAGCAATATCGACCAGCAGGAAGTGGATATTGTGGCAATTCCTGTTGAAAATACCGCCCCCGTTCTTGTTGCCGAAGTGAAACGTCAGGGCAAAAACTTCAAGCCCGAATTGTTTGACCAAAAGGTGAAGCATCTGCGCGACAAAATTCTGCACGGCCGCAAGATTGAATCACGCCTATTCACCCTCTCCGATATGTAGCAGCCGCGAAATCTCACGGCTGCTCCCTATGCTCCTCGGCATACTGCCGCGGGGTCTTCCCGAAGTGCGCCTGGAAGCACTTCGCAAAGTAGCTCGACGACGAGAATCCCACCATATACATTATCTCCGATATCGTAAACTTGTTTTGCTCTATCAGCATCGCAGCCTTCTTCATCCTCACTTGCTTGATGAAATCCACAGGCGTAACGCCAAGATGCTGCTTCAGCTTGCGATAAAGCTGCTTAGGGCTGATGCCAAGCTTCTCGCTCACATAGTTCACACTCAAATCCGGGTCATCGATGTGGTCCTCTATCAGCTTCACAGTCTCGGCAAGCATCCTCTCGTCGCTCGACTCCACATCGGGCTCTTTCACCTCTGTTATTTCCTCCATTCTCACACGGCTACGCAGCAAGTCCTTGTTGCCAAGCAACTGCCGCACTCTCGACTGCAACACTTGCACATTAAATGGCTTCGGCATGAAGCAATCCACGCCAAGCTCTGCACTTCGCAGTTCCAAGTCGGGGTCATCCTTTGCCGTGAGTATGATTATCGGCACACACGCCAGCACCTTGTTCTCCTTCACCCGCCTGCACATCTCCATGCCGTCCATCACCGGCATCATGTAGTCTATTATCATCACATCGGGAGTCACACTGCCACACACTGCCAGCCCGGCACGCCCATTGGCTGCCACAAGGCAGTTATATTCTTCACCAAGCGTGTCGGTGAGGAAGCGGCGTATCGCATCATTGTCCTCCACTATCAGTATTGTCCCTTTCTTTGCACGCTTGTCACTCTCCGAGCCATCTCTTGCAGCCGGTGCCTCGCCGGCACTCTTTATCGGCAGCACTATCGTAAACGTGGCGCCACTGCCCGGCAACGATGCCACCGAAATGCGACCGCCATGAAGCTCCACAAACTGCTTTGCTATATACAGCCCTATGCCGGTGCCCTCATTCACCCCCTTCGTTCGTGGCGACTGATACAAGCGCTGGAAGATGAAGGGTATGTCGTCGGGCGCAATGCCCATTCCGTCGTCAGAGATTCTTATCACCACATTGTCTTCCTGCCGTTCCATAGCCACTGCTATCGTGGCATTCTCTCCCGCATATTTGCAAGCATTCGATATGATATTGTTGATTACCGACTCCATTTTCACCACATCAATATCCATATACAGCGTTTCCACATCGGTCGTGAATATGAAATGCTTCTGCTCGTAGGCTGTTTCAAACGTCTGAACTATATTATGGCAAAAATGCACCATATCCACCTGCGAGAGTATCATCAGCGTCTCGGTGTCGGCATCTATTCGCTTCGTGTCGAGCACCTTGTGTATCAGTGTGTTCATCTTCAGCGCATTCTCGTATGCCATTGTCAGGTGTTTCTCCACAGCAGGGTCGTTCACCTCGGGTATCAGTCTCCCTATCGGACCTATTATCAGCGAAAGCGGGGTCTTCAGCTCGTGCGACATGTTGGCAAGCAATTCCGACTTCAGCGCTATCTGCTCCACCGTCTTCTCCTTCTCTATGCGTGCTATGCGTAGCCTGTTTTTCACTCTGAAGAAGTTGATTATCCACACCACAAGCGCCACTACAAGCAAGCCATACACTATCAGTGCCGGCATCGAAGCATACCATGGCGGCATAATCCTTAGCTCCATCAAGCACTCCTTCTCTGTGAGATTCCCATCGTTACCTATCGCCTTCACCCTCACCGTGTAAGTGCCTGGTGCCAGGTTTGCACAGCTAATGCGGTTACTGTTCACCGGCAGCGTCACCCACTTGTCGCCAAGTTCGGCTATGTTGTAGGCAAACTGGGTCTTGCTGTCGGTTGAATAGTTGAAGTCGCTTACACATATTATTATGTGGTTCTGGTCATGACCGAGTTTTATGCTGTGAAGCTTGCGCACACTTTGCTCGCCATCGGCATATAGCTCATCATTCACATATAGTGCCGTCACCACCACATCTTTCTCGCGTTCTCTGTCGCCAAGATCACTCAAGTGCACCTCCACTATCTCGTCAAGTCCGCCAAGCACCACCTTCTGAGCTGCCTCATCATAGCCTATCGAGTAATACGGGTGGTTGGGCAAATTAAGACGCTTCGCTTCATAGCTTCGCGCATCGATGGTCCACACCCCGGTGTTGGTTGCAAGCCACACCTTGTCGCCTGCTTGTGCCATCGCCGTCACTCTGCTCGTCACATATTGGCTCACACTCAGTGCTTTCAGGCACTTCAGGCTGTGTGTGTCATATATGGCAATCTTATCATCGTTGGCACACCACAAGTGTCCGTCGGGAGTGCCTATGATTTGCGATGGCTGATAGCCCATTTCCTTCTCCACCTCCACTCTCTTCACATCATAGGTCCTGCCATCTACCTTGTAGAGGCCTCCGCCCCTGTAGAGCAGCACCCATGCACCCCCGTCTTCGGCAGCGATCATCTGGTTAACAAAGTTTCCCGATTCGCCAAAGGTGATATGTCGGTCGGCTACCACCTCACCGCCTTCCGGTTGCAGTTTCGCACGGTTCACCACAAACACTCCTCCAAGAAAACTTCCCACCCACATATTGCCTCGGCGGTCATCGAAGATGCTATATGCCCAGTTGGCGTTGAATCGGTGGTCGCTGCTCACTATGTGGTAGCGCCGAAACTGCTGTGTGGCATAGTCATAGCGATTCACGCTGCCGTCGCCGGCTATCCACAATTCGTTGGCATGGTCGCAATATATTGCCCTTACGCGGTTGTGTGGCAGGCTGTGATGTGGATTGTCCATCGTGTACCACACGGTGTGTGCCGCATTTCCGTCAAATCTAATAATGCCGTTGGCTCCACCCATCCACAGCAGTCCGTGCGAGTCCTTTGTCATAGCATAAATCACATTACCATCGTCCTTCCCGGTAAGCTCGGCAATCGGTATGATGTTGTTGCTCGATTGTTGCGACATGCTGATGTTATAGTCCGTGCCCGCCCATAGGTTGTAGTCACTGTCCATAAACACGCTCCACACAATGTTGTTGACCAGTGTCAAGCCGATGCGCGAGTTGTGGCTATATCTCTCTATCCCTCTTTCTCCACATTCATAAAGTCCGTTGTCGGTTCCCACCATCACATTGCCGGTGCGGCTGTCGAGAGCAAGCGATTTTATCGAGTTGTTGCCTATGCCGTCGATTCGGCTGAAGCGGTGCGTAAGCAAATCCATCGTGTAGAGGCTCCCTTCAGTGCCTATCCACACACAGCCTCTCCGCTCGTCATAGAGCATCGAGTTCACAAAGGTGTTCTTCTTCACATTCGGCGTTGGCATCTCTATTTGTCTGAATTCCTTGCTTTGTGGCTGATATTTGTTTAGCCCGTTATAAGTGCCCACATATATCCCCTCACCCTCAATTCGCAATATCGAGTAGATTGTGCGGTTGCTCAGTCCCTTGCTGCACTCAGTCACTTCATGGCTCTTCAAGTCATATTCATAAAAACCCTTGAGCGAACCCACAAGCAGCTTGTCGCCGTTCACTGCCAGCGCACGAATGTCGGTAGGTGCCGTTGCGCTGCCGCAATAGCAGTCGCGTGCCATGTCATACGTCAGCAGTCCGCAATCCGCGCCTATATAGATGGTATCGCCCACTATGGTTATGCTGTTCACCTGCGAGCGCGTGTTCACATCACTCGTCGAGCGCGAATAAGTGTTGTAGCCGTCAAATGAGCACAGTCCGCTGTTAGTGCCTATCCACATCATGCCTTCAGCATCTTGCGCAAAGCAATTCACCACTCTCGCTTCGCCATCAAATCCTATGCTCGCAAAAGTCCTCGCCACCCCCTGCCCTCCATGGCTATAAAACGACACACAGCAGCACACCACTCCCAGCAGTGCACAATCCCGACAGCCGGAAACAGCCTCTGTCGCCCTTCGGCAACATCGCAAAATCATATTAAAAATCATTCGGAATCTCATAAATGCAAAAACACAATTCACAAAATTGTCACCGCAAATATAGCGATAATTTCCCTTAATTACCACACCAAATAGTAACTTAATCCCCCACAAACAGTAACAATCTTCCACACATTCTCCCATCACGAGAGCCAAAGCCCCAATCTCCACCCAAGCCCAATCAACCCCATCAGCCCCATTAGCCCCATTAGCCCCATTAGCCCTATTAGCCCTATTAGCCCTATTAGCCCTATTAGCCCTATTAGCCCCATTAGTCCTATTAGCCCTATTAGTCTTATTAGCCCTATTAGTCTTATTAGCCCAATCTTCCCACCACAAAAAGAAGACAAATCGCAATCTCTCCACAGCTCTTCAATAAGGCACACGGTGGGGTTCCTTTGTAAATATTGGTTATTCTTTAATCTCACAGTGAAAATATTTCGGGATTTTTATCTACATTTGCATTCTAAAACGAAAATGAGATGAACAATATTCCTGCCGACATCGATTTAGACAATCGGGAGTTCCAGAATGCACTCCGACTTATTACCGACACTAACCAATCGGTTTTCCTCACCGGTAAAGCCGGAACAGGAAAAAGTACGTTCTTGAAGCACATCTGCCAAGTCACTCGCAAAAAATTCATTGTCCTCGCTCCCACCGGTATTGCCGCTGTCAATGTCGGCGGAATGACGATGCACTCTTTCTTCAAGATGC
>JBJFEF010000208.1:0-1833 GCA_051890435.1 Muribaculaceae bacterium | reverse complement strand
GGGCGCATTGCCGGGGGGCTTCAGTAGAAGAACACTTCAATTGAGGTGCGGTCGAAGCGGCGGGCACGCAGGTCGTCGGGCGAGATGAGGAAATACATGGTGCCGCAGTCGTAGAATCGCAGCCCCCAGCGCTCGTCTTCCTCAATGCGCAGCAGCGGAATGAGGTGTGGATAGCTGTCGGCAACACAGTCGATAGCTTCACCGTAGAGTCCGTGTGAGAATACGTCGTAGGTGCCGTCGGTCACATCGAAGTCGATAGCCTCGGCAGGGCGGAAGATGCTCTCGTCGCTTCCTTCCCAGGTGATTTCGTAAGGCTCCAATCCATCTTCTTGTTCACAGTAGATTACGCGTATAAGTTCACCAGAGTAGTTATGCAGAGGCAAGTCGAGCGGCGATTCCTCGCCGAGGAAGTAGTCGATGGCGGCAAAGAAATAGAGCATACCCTTTTGGGGAAGCAAGCCGTAGGGGTCGAGTGCGGCTACGTCGCTGAGCTTGATTTGGCAGATGAAGGTGAGAGGCTCAGGATAAGGTTCCTCCTCGCCATTATCCACGGTCACATAGGGGAAGGGCACATCGGCAGGCAAGTCGGGAGCGCCCCACCAGTGGCTACGTCCCACCAGCGATTCATCGGTGGGGCGAGTGTTGATTTTTATCATCTTTCGCATAGTTGTGTAGCTCTTTGTTCTTGAGGTTTTTTGGGGAGAAATAATTTCACGTCGGGGTGTGGCACGTCATAATGCTCAAGGCGTATTTGTGTAGGGGCTTGTCAGTCAAACATCACTCCGGGATTCATCTCGGTGGGAGTGCGCCAGCGCACACCCTGCTCGTGGAGCACATCTTGTTTCACGCTCCAGTACTCGAAGCAGAAGCCCATGCACCACTTGTCGAAGTCGAGGCGGTGAGCCACCTCGCGCTCCACGTCGTAGATAATCTCCTCCCACATCTCGCTGCGCTCGATGGGATCGAAGCGAAGGAGCTTGTTCCACTTCTTTATCCACTCGTCCATGGTAAGCTTGGGGCTGATGTAGTCGCGCAACATCTCGAGCGTGCGGGTGTTGCCATCCGATGGGGCATGGCGGTCGATGATTTCGCGCAACCCTATGCAGAACCGCGGCATATCGGTCTCGGTGCAGTATTCGAGCATCTGCTCAAGCAGGTGAGCCTTGCCCGCCATGCCGTCAAACTCGTTGGGCACCGCTTCGGGCAGATGGTGTAGCAGAATCTCCACAGCCACCTTGGCGAGGTAGATATTCTTGAAATCCATTCCCATCGTCTGGTGGTTGTGAATCATTGCCTCAAACACCCCACCCAGCATCTTCACGTCTTTCGTGCAATCCATAAACTCCTGGAATTAAAAGTTTCCACAAATATAGCAATAATTGCGCAACAATCACACATTGCAGCCAAAAAATCTTGACGGCAGCCCCGGATGGTTACATTTAACTGAAGAATCCCAATGGAAACGCTACGTTTCAGGCGTTTTTCATGCGGGAGAGGTGAATTTTTGGGGGATTGTGGGGCGCGGTTGCGGATTTTTTTGTAACTTGCACCCCTATTGTAGATATTTACGTTACACTTTATTATTTTTCTGACTACGACTATGAGATATTTTAAATCAGTAAGCGATATAGGCGACCTTAATACCGCTGTGAAGGAAGCTCTCGACGTGAAAGCCCGCCGCTTCGACTTCAAGCACCTGGGTGAGAACAAGACTCTCCTCATGATTTTCTTCAATTCATCGCTCCGCACGCGCCTCAGCACACAAAAGGCTGCTATGAACCTGGGCATGAATGTGATTGTGCTCGATGTGAACCAGGGCGCATGGAAGCTCGA
>JBJFEF010000207.1:21088-24463 GCA_051890435.1 Muribaculaceae bacterium | reverse complement strand
TTTGCTGCCCAGGAACTTATAAAAATAATTATTAATTATGTTGCGGAATTAAGGTTCAAGTAACTCTATTTGGCTGAATCCAAGAAAAATTCCGAAATTTGGCGTGTGAAACTGTAGAATAATAACAAACAAAACACGAATCAGTAAATGAAAATGAAGGTAACCAACATCACAATCGCAATGCTCATCACTTTTGTGATGCTCTCGTGCAGCACCAAGAAAGGCACAACAACAAACTCGAAGAAGGACTACTCGCGCACCGAGGTGGATGGCTCGAATGTCTCAAAGAAGGGCTCGGCAAGCGACCAGACCACTATCGTAGGAATCAACGACCTCCCTTTGCAGCTTGGCGGCGAGTGGAATATTGAAACAGTAGGCAACAAGAAGGTAACAGGCGACAGCCGCGCCTATCTGCACTTCGACTTCAAGACTAATCGCCTCTATGGCAACAATGGTTGCAACTACATCAACGGCACGTTCACTGCCGATGCCACAAAGCTTACACTGAGCGAAATGATTTCCACCATGATGGCGTGTGCCAATGCCACCACCGAGCGTGCCGTGATGAAGGCTCTTGGCGAAGTGGAGTCGTTTAAGCTCACCGAGAAGAACGGAGTGCGCTATTTGCAACTGCTCAATGCCAAAGGGCACTCGCTGATGAAGCTGCGTCGCCAGAATGTGAACTTCGTTGACGGTGCATGGACGGTGAAGGAGATTGCCGGCAATCCCGTTGCCGACAAGGAGGTGCGCTTGGTAATCGACACCGAGCAGTTGAAGATTCACGGTTGCACAGGCTGCAACATAGTGAACGGCGGCATCTACATCGACACCACTAAGGACCGTGCAATCCAGTTCCAGCAGCTCATATCTACCCGCAAGATGTGCCCGAACATGAGCACTGAGACTGCTCTGCTTGTGGCTCTTGAGGAAACTTACTTCTGCGAGAAGGTGAACGACAATGAGATTAAGCTGATCGACGAAAAGGGCAAGGTGACAGTGGTGCTCACTCGCCTCGATCTTGAAGTGGATAGGAAATAAATTTTCCTAATACCTAAACGGAAAATCACCCCTGGCACGATGGCGTGCTACAGGGGTGATTTTTTGTGCCGAGCAGGGCTTCACGCCCTTCTCACAACCTAACTAAAACAAAAACTAATAAACAACCTTTTTATACCCATTAATAAAACATATTTGATACCCAAATTCACTATTATAACAATCGGAGCGAGCGGATTGCTTAGTGTAATGCTTTATTTTTTAGAAAATTAACTGTAATAGTTGCGTGTCTTATGCCACGGGCTTTAGCTTTTGAATATAGCAATCCCACACAGCCTACCATTGGTAATGGCTGTGTGGGACTAAATATTATAGCCTACGCTTTCTGCATCGAGACTGATTAGGTAATTCGAAGCTATCGGGGGGTGTTGGCTGCGGTGTTATGAGCGAAGTGTGGCGGGCGTGGCGAGCTGCTGATAGGCGAATACGCCTTCTTGTGTGAGCTCTACAGGTGAGAATGTGCCATCGGGATTAATCATGCGCACATGTGTGTCATCGACAAATTCCATAAACTTCACTGTCTTGCCATCGGCTGAAACCGACCATGAGTTGTCGGCTTCATTGAAATTGAAGCGAATAGTTCCTTTGTTGCTGAGATTGGTGATGGTGTAGCCTGCCATGTCGCGAGCCACCTCGTAGCGTGCATCCTTGCCATCAATAATTTTTGTTTCGGCGCTGAGTGCAGGTCGTCCCGACCAGAACTCGATGCTGTTGAGCACGAGAAGATCGGCTATGCCTGTGATTTCATAAACAGGGAGAATCCAGAATGCGAAGAATACCAATTCGTTGACGAATTTACCGCCCACTTGCTTGTTCCAGTCAAGAACCTTGTTGGTGAGCTGGAAGCTGCCGATGCACGATGAAAGAGAGATTGAGGCAGCAACGGTGAGAATGAGTGCTACTGTGAAATACTTCTTTTTCATAATTGATTAACGTTATTTTTTATTTGTGTGTTACTTATAGCTTTTTAAGAAAGAGATTGCTATTGTGTTAGTGCTTAGTGAGGAGTGCATATTGGTGAAGCACTTTTTTCACATAAGCCACCGTCTGCCTGCCGCGGAAATATCCGAAGCGGCACACCTCGTCGTTGTAGTATTCGGGATTTGATTTCCACAAGATTGCTTCTTCCACATTGCCATACCACACGCTTGGATTTTTGCCGTATTTTGCAGCGAGGGCAATGGCATCGGCAACGTGCCCTATGCCCGAGTTGTAGGCTGCAATGATGAATTTGCGGCGCTCGGTTGGGTCGGGGATGCGACGTGCAAAGAAGTTGTTGAGGTCTTTGATTGATTCCACGGCTATGCGTACGCTTTTCTCGGGGTCGGAGAGCTCGGAGGGATGCAGACCGTAGGCACGGGCTGTGCCGGGCATAATCTGCATGAGTCCGCGTGCACCTGCCCAAGAGGTGGCTGTGGTGTCGAATCGCGATTCAATCCAGGCTTGCGAGGCGAGCAGACGCCAGTCCCAACCGATTGTTTCGGCATAGTGGCGGAAAATGTGGTCGAAAGGCGACAGAGCAGGTTGCTTGCCGTGCTTAGCTTTTGGAGGAGTGAGATATTCGGCATCGGTGAAAGTTTCGTCGCGCTTTCCAAGCTCGAAGTATCGCTTGAGCACGTTCTTGTATTCCTCACGGCTCTTTGCGAGCTTGCTCCAGGCATCGACCGAGTCGGCGAGAGCCACATCGGATTGCCGCACCGCCCACGAAGCGCGTTGCGGGAAACTCACGGTGAGCGAAATGTCGATGTTGCTGAAGTAGGTACTGTTGAGGCGAGCGATGTCGCTATCGACGATTGTGAAGGGGATTTTCCCCTTCGATACCATCTCGATGAGATCTTCGGTGATGAGTGAGTCTTCGCTGATTTTGTGGATGTTGATTCCACCCCCGATTTCGTTGTCGAGATTGATGAGGCGCGACTCATATTTCGAGCCGGCTTCCACAAAGATGTCTTTCCCCACGAGTTGGGTCACGTCGGTGATGAGGCTGTCGGCCGATTTGCGTTGCACGAGCACTTGGTGAGTGACGTTTTGAGTGCCGCAGTGCAGCACATAGTTTTTGTATTCGGCGGTGATGGGAATCTCGTAGGCGATGATGTCGATTATGCCCGAGTCGAGCATTTGCATCATCGACTCCATGTTGCGAGCCACCACAAACTCGGTGGTGATGTTTTTGTCGCGGGCAAAGTTGCGAATGCGCTCATACTCATAGCCCATGGTGTCGCCGCGGAAGATAAACAGCGATGTGGGGCTGTAGAGTGTGCCCACACGCAAGGTGTCGGGCAATCCGGGCCGGGAGTCGCCTGAAGCCGAGTGGCTGCG
>JBJFEF010000207.1:0-20988 GCA_051890435.1 Muribaculaceae bacterium | reverse complement strand
TTGTCCTTGATAACGTGCTTGCCCTCCACGAAGTGCATAATCTTGGTCTGTGCGCCGCCCGAGCAGTGCACCATACCGTGAATTTTGGGGCGCATCACGTCGAGCAGCTTCTTGATGACAGGGGCATAGGTGCGAGTGGGAGAGAGCACCAGCTTGCCGGCATCGCAAGGAACGCCATCGACAGCATCGGTGAGAGCCACGCGACCGGAGTAAACGAGCTCGTCGGGCACATTCTTGTCGAATGTTTCGGGATATTTTTCGGCGATGTATTTTGCAAATACGTCGTGGCGTGCCGAGGTGAGGCCGTTGCTTCCCATTCCGCCGTTGTACTCCTTTTCATAGGAGGCTTGACCTGAAGATGCAAGACCCACAATCACGTCGCCGCCGCTGATGTTGGCATTGTTGATTACGTCGGCACGACGCATGCGGCAAGTCACAGTGCTATCGACGATGATGGTGCGCACCAGGTCGCCCACATCGGCAGTTTCGCCACCGGTAGAGATGATGTTCACACCAAGTTCGCGAAGCTCGGCGAGGAGCTCCTCGGTGCCATTGATGATAGCAGCAATCACTTCGCCGGGGATAAGCATCTTGTTGCGGCCGATAGTAGAGGAGAGAAGGATATTGTCGGTAGCACCCACGCAGAGCAGGTCGTCGATATTCATGATGAGGGCGTCTTGAGCGATGCCTTTCCACACGCTAAGGTCGCCTGTTTCGCGCCAGTAGGCATAGGCAAGCGACGATTTTGTTCCGGCGCCGTCGGCGTGCATGATGTTGCAGTATTCGGGGTCGCCGCCGAGCACATCGGGGATAATTTTGCAGAACGCTTTAGGGAAAAGCCCCTTGTCCACATTCTTGATAGCGTTGTGGACGTCTTCTTTCGATGCCGAAACACCGCGTAAGTCGTAACGTTGGTTGCTCATTGCAAAAAAATTTGGTTATATGTTTTGTTGTAGAATAAATATCATTTGGTCAGAAAAATGCGATTAAGAGTAGGTAGAGCAGGGTAGCGGGAGCCACGAGCAGGAGGCTGTCGATGCGGTCGAGGATTCCGCCGTGTCCCGGCATGATGTTGCCGGAGTCTTTCACACCGAGGGTGCGCTTGATAAGCGACTCGCAGAGGTCGCCCCAAGTGGCAAACACCGAGGTGACAATGGCGAAGCCCACCACAGCGGCGAAGCTCCAGCCTTGTGGGAAGAAGTCGAGCCAATGCAGCAGCCAAGCCGAGGCGATGCAGAAAGCCATTCCGCCCCAGAAGCCTTCCCACGACTTTTTGGGCGAGATTCGCTCGAATAGTCGATGGCGACCGAAGAGGCAACCCACGCAGTAGGCACCGGTGTCGTTGAGCCAGATGAAAATGAAGGCTGCGAGCAGCACGGTGGCACCATAATCGAAATAAATCAGATTGAGTACGCTGAGTGGCAGTGCCACATACATTATTGCAAGCATTGATTGTGCGAGACAATGCAGGTGATTGGCAGGGCGGGCATAGAGCTGCGCCACCATTCGCAAGATGAAGTAGGCGAGCAGAGCAATGAGCACGATATTGCCCAAAGCCTCATACCGGCATGAGAGATGCACGGCGGTGAAGATAGCCGTGGCACCAACGATGTCGATGATGCGCATCATGCGGTGGCTGTCGCCCATCAATCGGTTGATATTGATGAGATTGTGAAACTCGTTTACGCCAAGAATTGAGAAAAGCGCAAAGAGGGTGAGAAACGCCCACGGGCAGCCCGAAAGGAGGGCACCCACTATGAGAGCTACATATATGCTGCCTGAGATGGCACGAGTAATTAGCTTTTTCATATAGAGAGTTGCGAAAAATTCCGTACAAAATTACCTAAAAAAATCGAACGATACAATAATAGCCGCTACTTTAACGCAAAGAGAAAGCATCACGGTGGAGATGAATAGGTGAAAAATGGTTATAAAATAGGGGGATTGGGCGTTAAAGAGGTTGAAAATTTTGTAGTTCGCGGGATTTTCTGTAATTTTGTGCGGTTTTTTGTGTAATAGCCACAAGTAGAGGAAATAAAATAAATTTTGTAACATAAATACAGATATTCTACACTAATGAATGTAACAATGGAGAAAGTCGATAATGTGAATGGAATTATCACAGTATCGCTTGCAGAAACTGACTATCAAGGCAAAGTAAAGAAGGAATTGAAGCAAATCGGCATGCGTTATCCCGAGAAGGGATTCCGCCCGGGTCATGTGCCAGCCGGACTCCTTCAGAAGAAATATGGCAAGGAAGTTCTCGTAGAGGTAGTAAACCGCGAGATTTACGATGCACTTATGGCACACATTCGCGACAACAAGCTCAATGTGCTTGGTGAGCCGATGATTGCCAATGCCGATGAGGTGGATTTTGACACTCAGAAAGATTTCACATTCAAGTTTGAGCTTGGTCTTGCTCCTGAGATTAACCTCACTATCGACAAGAGCGTGAAGGTGCCTTACTATAACATCGAGGTTGATGACAACATGGTGAACGAGAACGACCACCAGCTGCGCAAGAACTTCGGTAAGCAGGTGAACGGCGACGAAGTTGACGATAACGCACTTGTGAAGGGCTCGATGGTAGAGCTCAACGAGGACGGCACAGAGAAAGAAGACGGAATCAAAGTGGAGAGCACCGTGCTTTCACCAAAATATTTCAAGAACGACGAGCAGAAGGCTCTCTTTGCAGGCAAGAAAGTGGGCGATGAGATTGTGTTCAATCCATCGGCAACTTGCGGTGGCAACGTGACTGAGCTTGCTGCTATGCTCAATGTGGATAAGGACCAAGCTAACGTGGAGAGCAACTTCAAGCTCACAGTGAAGGAAATCCTCGTGGTGAAGGAAGCTGAGCACGATCAGGAATTCTTTGATGCAGTGTTTGGCAAGGACGCTGTGAAGACTGAGGAGGAATATACTGCAAAGCTCAAGGAGCAAATTGCAATGCGCCTCAAAGCCGACAGCAACTACCGCTTCACTATCGACACTGAGAACGTGCTTCGTGGCATCGTAGGCGAGCTTGAGCTGCCTGAGACATTCCTCAAGAAGTGGCTCGTGAAACAGGACAAAGATGGCAAGCACACACCCGAGAACATCGACGAGAACTTTGCCAAGATGCGCCCCGACCTCGTATGGCAGCTCATCAAGGAGCACGCTGTGAAGCAGCTTGAGGTGAAGGTTGAGGATGCCGACCTCATGAATGTGGCAAGCATGCTCGCACGCCAGCAGTTTGCACAGTATGGCATGAGCAATATGCCTGAAGACGTAATTGCCAAGTATGCCAAGGAGATTCTTGACAACGAGCAGTATCGCCAGTCGATCGTAGAGCGTGCCGTTGAAGACAAGCTCTTCGGTAAGATTCACGAGGCTGTGAACGTGGAGGAGAAGACTGTGCCGGTGGCAGAGTTTAACGCCCTCTTCACAAGCGAGAAATAAGGAATTGCATAAAGTCAATAGATAAAAGAAAAATGCGCTTTCACATGGTGTGGGGGCGCATTTTTTATGTTTATAATGTTAAAGGGGCAGTTGGTTGCAGCGGCCTGAAGAGGGTAGTGTGGCTACTTTTTGCGGGTGGCATATAGCTTCATGCCGCAGTCGCTGCAAGTGCACTCCACGCGCAGCTCAATGTCGCCGCTGCGCAAATAGAGATCTCGTGGCAGCTTGTTGCCTGCCGGGGTGAGGAGACAGGCTCCGAGTTGGCGGCGCAGACAGTAGCGGGTGTGCATCACCGGGCATTCCTCGCCCGGAGCCGGGTGTTTCACTTCGATGGCAGGCTCGATGGCAGTGACGCCGTGTGCGCGATAGAACGATTCGGCAAGGTGATTGGCAACATTGTCGGAGCTGACGAGTGCCGTGGCCGGAAATTTTGCAGCGGTGTCCTCGGGCTTGCGGTAACCGAAGCGGTAGGCTGCGCGCTTGGCGCTAAGCAGAGCCTCGATAGCATCGCGGCGCAGCTGTGTGAGCATCGACGACGGGATGAACACATAGCCTGGCGTGGTGACGTGCCGGGCGGCAAAAATGGTGTTTCCCAGCTTGGTGAGTACGGCACGTTGGCGGTCGGCTTGTGGCGTGTTAGCTTCGGCTACATCGGCAGCGTTGCAGCTCACCACGGTTTTGGTGCCATCAACCTCAGCCACTTCGAGGCTCAAGCAGCCATTGCGGTGAGAAAGGGTGATGTCGATTTCGATGCGTCGAGAGGCAGAGTCGCGTTGCAGAGCGTCGTCGAAGGTTTTGTCGAAAGTGCGGAATAGCTTCGTGCCCCGCGGCAAAGAGATGCGACCTAAAGGGAAGATGCGGTTTCCTTCCACCTTGTTGGCGCGAAAACCGAGATATTTGCCGTCGGCACCGAAGAAGCTGAAGCCGTCGCCATTGGCAGCCTGAGCGCCGCTTTTCACAATCACGGCAGCACCGCGCTGCGAATCGACTACTCCAAATTCCTCGCCAAGCGACTTCGGAGTGAGAGTAGAAGCCATTTTTGCTGCGGCATCGGGGCGGCGACCGTCGAAGAAATAGTGAGTGAATGAGCGATTGAAACTCTTTGTCACGTCGGGCACAAAAGCCACTTCGCTCACGCCTTGTGAAGCACGCACATAGGCACCCTGTGATGCAGCAATTGCGCTATCGACCATGCGGCGGTAGTGAGCCACTACGTTTTTTACATAGGCGGCGTCTTTGAGTCGGCCTTCAATCTTCAGCGACGACACACCGGCAGCGAGCATATCAGCCACGCGGTCGCTCTGGTTGAAGTCGCGCAGCGAGAGCAAGTGCTTATCGTGTACCAGCACGTTGCCACGTGCATCGGTGAGGTCGTAGGGAAGGCGGCAAATCTGAGCACACTCGCCACGATTGGCACTGCGGTCGCGCAGCACCTCGCTTGCCTGGCAGCGTCCGCTAAGGCTCACGCAGAGGGCACCATGCACGAAACATTCCACAGGCACCTTCACTGCATCGGTGATAGCCTTGATTTCGTCGGCGCAGAGTTCGCGTGCAAGCACGAGTTGGGAGAATCCCACCGCTTCGAGAAACCGGGCTTTTTCGGGAGTGCGGATGTCGCACTGGGTGCTGGCATGCAGCTCGATTGGCGGAATATCCATGCGCAGAATGCCCATATCCTGCACTATGAGTGCGTCAACGCCCACGCGGTAGAGAGCGGCAATCATCTGCTCCACATCGTGCAGCTCACGGTCGTAGATGATGGTATTGACTGTGATATAGACTCTTGCGCCAAAGAGGTGGGCAAAATCAACCACCCGGGCGATGTCGTCGATGCTGTTACCGGCGGCAGCACGCGCCCCGAAGGCTTGTGCGCCCATATACACGGCATCGGCGCCATGCTTGATTGCCTCGATGGCAATCTCGGCATTGCGGGCAGGAGCAAGAAGCTCGATGCGACGAGGTGCGGTAGGTTTCATATCGTTGGGTTATTTAATGCTGCCAATGTCGTAGGGCGTTTCCTGATATACGAAATAGTTGAGCCAATTGGTGAAAAGCAAGTTGGCATGGGAGCGCCATCGCACGATTGGTCGCTTCGATGGGTCGTTGTCCTCGTAGTAGTTGTCGGGGACGTGAGGATTCATGCCTTTCTCCAAGTCGCGGTGATACTCAAAATCGAGCGTCATGGGCGAATATTCAGAGTGTCCTGTGATGTAAAATTCGCGGCCGTTGCGCCCCATCACCATGTAGATGCCGCTCTCGTCGCTTTCGGCGATGATTTGCAGCTCGGGGTGCTTCACTATGTCGTCGCGCTTGAGAGTGCTGAAGCGGCTGTGAGGCACATAGAACTCATCGTCGAAGCCGCGGAAAATGGGATTCTTGGGGTCGCTGATGTGGTGCTTGAAAACGCCTGAGATTTTGCGGTTGAGCACATACTTGGGTATGCCATAGCGATAGTAGAGGCCTGCGAGCGAAGCCCAGCAAATGTAGAGCGTGGAAGTGACGTGCGTCTTCGCCCAGGCGAAGATGTCGCATAGCTCGTCCCAATAATCAACATCTTCAAAATCGACTTTCTCAACCGGTGCTCCGGTTACGATGAAACCGTCGTAATTATTGTGTCGGATGTCGGCAAACTTCTTGTAGAACATCTCGATGTGTTCGCGGGGAGTGTTTTTGCACACATGGCCGTCGGGCTCAATGAGGTCGAGCTCGATTTGCAGCGGAGTGTTAGAGAGGAGACGCAGCAAGTCGGTTTCGGTCATGATTTTGAGGGGCATAAGATTAAGAATTGCAATTTTCAGAGGACGGATGTCCTGCGATGAAGCCCTCTGTTCATCGATAACAAAAATATTTTCATCCTTCAGGCTTTCAACTGCCGGAAGTGATACTGGAACTCTAACAGGCATATCAGTGTTGATTATGATTAGTTTTGCGGTGCAAAATTACTGAAAAATGAGCGCAGAAGCAAAGAGAAAAATTCTTTTTTCGCTTTGCTTATGCCGAGTGCCTTGTAATTTATCTAAAATTACTCCCTTTTTTCGGGTTAGCGGATTTTTTT
Source organism: Muribaculaceae bacterium (assembly GCA_051890435.1). Lineage (GTDB taxonomy): Bacteria > Bacteroidota > Bacteroidia > Bacteroidales > Muribaculaceae > CALZFJ01. Next base: position 14,495 of record JBJFEF010000207.1, on the reverse strand, counting down.
GGTGGGTGGGGGCATCGTTCAGCTATATCTTTTTCCCCAGACGTGGAGCTGCGGAAATGACGGGGTGAAAATGGAACAAGCGGGAAGAATCGGCGACTCTTCCCGCTTGCTTTATCTTTCACGCAATCCACTTCACAGCACTTGCGCATTGTCAACCGTTAATGAAACAGTTATGTGAGTGTTTTTGAAAAAGTTAGTTTACGTTTGAAGCTCAATTAGCAATTTTCCCATTACACTCCATTGACCCAAAAATGCACCAAAGGTTTAATGTTACCATTCAATTTTAACTAAAATTAACAATATGGTGTGATTTTGGGGTGGTGGGGGTTATCCGAAGAGGAAACGGAAGACGTCTTCCACTTTTGAGGCTTCCACGATGTTGATGCGCAGCTTGGAGGTGTCGATGCCTTTCATGTTGTTGGCAGGAACCACGATGTGCTCGAAGCCGAGTTTTTCGGCTTCGGTGATGCGCTGCTCAAGGCGTGTAACCTGGCGTATTTCGCCCGAAAGCCCTACTTCGCCCGTGACGCACACCCTGCGCTTGATTGGGATATCGACATTCGACGAGATGATAGCAGCAATCACAGCCATGTCGAGGGCTGGGTCGTTCACCTTGATGCCTCCGGCGATATTGAGAAACACGTCTTTCTGCGCGAGCTTGAATCCTACGCGCTTCTCGAGCACAGCAAGGAGCATATTCATGCGCTTGTAGTCGAAGCCGGTGACAGAGCGCTGGGCGGTGCCATAGGCGGCAGTGCTCACGAGGGCTTGAGCCTCGATGAGGAAGGGACGGATACCCTCAAGGGTTACGCCGATTGCGGTTCCCGAAAGCTCCTCGTCGGTTTGCGACAAGAGCATCTCCGACGGGTTGCTCACTTCGCGCAGACCGCTCTGGTTCATTTCATAGATTCCTATCTCGGAGGTGCTGCCGAAGCGGTTTTTGATGGCGCGTAGAATGCGATACATATAGTGGCGGTCGCCTTCAAACTGAATGACTGCATCGACGATGTGCTCAAGCACCTTGGGGCCGGCAATGGCGCCTTCCTTGTTGATGTGGCCTATGAGAATGACGGGAGTGTGGGTTTCTTTGGCAAACTTCAGAAGCTGTGCGGCACACTCGCGCACTTGTCCCACCGAGCCTGCCGACGATTCGAGGGTGTCGGTGGCGATAGTCTGGATTGAGTCGATGATTACCAAGTCGGGGTTGCTCTCGCGAATGCCTGCGAAGATTGATTCGAGCGATGTTTCGCACACGATGTAGCACTCACATTGTATGTTGCCGCCACAAATGCGATCGGCACGCATCTTGAGCTGCTGTGCGCTTTCCTCGCCCGACACATAGAGGACTTTGCGGCTGCGAATGCGCAGCACATTTTGCAGCACGAGGGTGGATTTGCCTATTCCCGGTTCGCCGCCGATGAGGATGATTGAGCCGGGCACGAGACCGCCACCGAGCACACGGTTGAGCTCGCGGCTTGGGAGTGAGATGCGCTGTTCCTCACCCGATTTCACTTCAGAAATCTTCACCGGAGTCACCGAGTGCGATTTTCCGCTCTCGGGGAGGTAGCCTTGGCTTTTCTTAGGCTTGGCAGCCACCGTTTCTTCCACAAAGGTGTTCCATTCGCCACAAGCCGGGCATTTTCCCACCCACTTGGGCGACTCGGTACCGCAGTTGCTGCAAAAAAATACGCTTTTGGTCTTCATGCTTTGGGAGTGATAATTGACGTGATAGTTTAGGATTGTAGCCTGGGCAGAGGCGATGTTGCCTGTTATGGCAGAGGCAGAGAGCGCCGGCGGAACTCACTGATGGTGATGGCAGTAGCCATGCCCACATTGAGCGATTCGGGGGCTTCGCCGCTTGCTGCAAATGCCGGAATGAGCAACCGCCGGCTCACAAGCTTCGCCAGGCGAGGCGAAATGCCTTTTCCCTCGTTGCCGAAGATGATGAAACCGCGGTTTTCGAGCTTTTGGCAGTAGATGTTGTCGCCGTCGAGGAAAGTGCCATACACCGGAAGCCCGGGGAAATCGGCAAGCAGCTCCTCTATGTCGCAATAGTGCACTTTCACGTGCGATATTGCGCCCATGGTGGCTTGCACCACCTTGTGGTTATACACATCGACGGTGTCGCGGGTGCAGAAAATGTTCTTGATACCAAACCAGTCGGCAAGGCGGATGATGGTGCCCAGATTTCCGGGGTCTTGCACGTTGTCGAGCACGATGTTGAGGCTTTGGCACACTTCGGCGTGGTTGATAGTGAGCTGCGGAATGTCGTAAACGGCAATCACCTCGGCAGCAGTGGAGAATTGCGACATGCGCTGCATCTGCTGGCTGCTTGCGAAGGCAATCTTGTTGAGGTGGCCGGAGTGTCCGAAGCGGTCATACCAATTGCGTGTGGCGATAATCATGCGGCAATTGAAGTGGTCCCATGTGTCGCGCACGCACTTGGTGCCTTCGGCTACAAAACAGCCATTTGCCTCGCGGTTCTTTTTCAGACCCAGCGAGGCAATAAACTTTATGGTGCTATTTGTTAATTCCATTCTGATTGAAAAGTTAGGAGCTTAGAGGTTAAGCTCACGGGGCATCAGTTGCCCATCTCCGACATGAATTTCACTCTCACGAGGCGAATTTCCTCCTCGGTGTAGTCGGAGCCAAGCTCTTGATATGCGGTTTCGAGGTCGTCGCTTTCGCTTTCGCGGAAATACTCAAAGATGTCGGCTTGATGGTCTTCGTCCATAATCTCATCGAGGAAGTAGTCGATATTGATTTTGGTGCCCGAATACACGATAGCTTCTATTTCGTCGAGCAGCTCTTCAAATTCGAGTCCCTTAGAGTCGGCAAGCTCGTCGAGGGCGATTTTGCGGTCGATGCCTTGGATAATGGAGATTTTCATCTTGCTCTTGTTGGCAACGCTGCGGAAGCGGAGGTCTTCGGGGCGCTCGATTTCGTTTTCATCGACGTGGCGCTTGATGATTTCCACAAATTCCTTGCCATAGCGTTTAGCCTTGCCGGCACCCACACCGGGGATATTCTGCAGCTCTTCGATGCTGATGGGATAGGTGGTTGCCATAGCTTCGAGCGACGGGTCTTGGAAGATGACGTAGGGCGGCAATCCCAGCTTGTGTGCGGTCTTTTTGCGGAGGTCTTTAAGGATGGAATAGAGCTCGGGATCGACGGCGCAAGCGGCGCCACCTTTCACCATCACTTCTTCTTCAGCCTCTGAGAAGTCGTTGTCTTCAACCACCATGAACGACACGGGGTGCTCTATGAAGTCGCGACCGGCATCGGTGAGCTTCAGTTGGCCATAGTTTTCGATGTCGCGAGTGAGGTATCCGGCAATGATTGCTTGTCGCACCACGGCATTGAGCAGCTTGCTGTCGGTGTCGCTCTTGCAGCCAAACAGCTCGAGCTCGTCGTGCTTATAGGATTTCACTTCGCTTGTCACCTTGCCCACGAGAACGTCGATGATGTGGTCGGCTTTGAATTTTTCTTTCAGCGAAGCAATAGCTTCGAGCACGGCGGCGAGTTCGTCCATAGCCTCGATGCGCTTCTTCGGGTGGAGGCAGTTGTCGCAGTTGCCGCAATTTTCCACGTCGTATTCCTCGCCGAAGTAGTGGAGCAGCGTCTTGCGGCGGCACACCGACGACTCGGCGTAGCTTGCCGTTTCGAGCAGCAATTGCTTGCCTATTTCTTGCTCGGCAATGGGCTTGCCTTGCATGAATTTTTCGAGCTTCTGGAGGTCTTTGTTGGTGTAGAAAGTGATGCACTGACCCTCACCGTCGTCGCGTCCGGCACGACCGGTTTCCTGATAGTAGCCTTCGAGGCTCTTGGGAATGTCGTAGTGAATCACAAAACGCACATCTGGCTTGTCGATACCCATACCGAAAGCGATGGTAGCCACAATCACATCGGCAGTTTCGAGCAGGAATGCATCCTGATTGGCTGAGCGAGTGGCGCTGTCCATTCCGGCGTGGTAGGGTAGTGCCTTGATGTTGTTCACCTTCAATGTTTCGGCAAGCTCTTCCACTTTTTTGCGGCTGAGGCAGTAGATGATGCCCGACTTCCCCTCGTTGGCTTTGATGAACTTGATGATGTCCTTGTCCACATTTTTCGTCTTGGGGCGTACCTCATAGTAGAGGTTGGGGCGATTAAACGACGACTTGAAAACCTTAGCATCAATCATGCCTAGGTTTTTCTGTATGTCGTGCTGCACCTTGGGTGTGGCAGTAGCAGTGAGAGCAATCACGGGGCGCGTGCCAATCTCGTTGATGATGGGTCGGATGCGGCGATACTCAGGGCGGAAATCGTGACCCCACTCCGAGATGCAGTGAGCCTCATCGACGGCATAGAACGAGATTTTGATGGTCTTTAGGAACTCGATGTTTTCCTCTTTGGTAAGCGATTCGGGAGCAACATATAGCAGCTTTGTCTTGCCGTCGAGGATATCCTTCTTCACGCGGTCGATGGCTTGCTTATTGAGAGAGGAATTAAGGAAATGTGCTATTCCGTCGTCCTCGCTGAAGTTGCGCATAGCATCCACCTGATTTTTCATCAGTGCAATAAGGGGCGAAATCACGATAGCGGTTCCTTCCATGATTAGCGAAGGGAGCTGGTAGCACAATGACTTACCACCACCTGTGGGCATAAGCACAAAGGTGTCGTTTTCATCGAGGAGGTTTTCCATAATCGCCTCCTGATTCCCCTTGAAAGTGTCGAAGCCGAAGTGGCGTTTCAGCTCCGCGTGTAGTAGTTGCTTGTTTGCCATGATAGTAAAGAAGTAAATTCCCGATAATTCAGTGAAACAAATTTACGAAAATAGGGCTATATGTGCAAATATTTGCTTCTATATTTTTTTAATGACAGAAAAATTTGTGCTCGGCGGCTTATTCGGCTTGTGCTTGCTGCATCACATCGAAATTGGCTTTGCAGAGCTGGTCGGCAGCATATTCCTTGCTCACCTTGAAGCTCTTGGCACCGGTAGATGGGATGTCGTACATAGCGTCGATCATAATGGTTTCCACGATGGTGCGGAGTCCGCGTGCACCGAGCTTGAATTCAATCGCCTTATCTACGATGAAGTCGAGTGCGGCATCGTCGAAGTTCAGTTTCACGCCATCCATGGCGAGGAGCTTGGTGTATTGGCGCACGATGGCGTTCTTTGGCTCGGTGAGGATGCGTCGCAAGGCATCGCGGTCGAGAGGCTCAAGATTGGTGAGGATGGGCAATCGGCCGATAATTTCGGGGATTAAGCCAAACGACTTGAGGTCTTGAGGAGCCACATAGTGGAGCAGCTTTTCGCGCTGCACGCGCTTAGCTGCGCTGTCGGTGCCATAACCCACCACATGTGTGTTGAGACGAAGTGCGATTTTACGCTCGATACCCTCGAATGCACCGCCGCAGATGAAGAGGATGTTCTTGGTGTTGACGGGAATCATCTTCTGCTCGGGGTGCTTGCGGCCACCTTGAGGCGGCACATTCACCACAGATCCTTCGAGGAGCTTGAGCAGGCCTTGCTGCACGCCCTCGCCGCTCACGTCGCGAGTGATTGAGGGGTTGTCGCCCTTGCGGGCAATCTTGTCGATTTCGTCGATGAACACAATACCGCGTTCGGCTTCAGCCACGTTGTAGTCGCACACCTGGAGGAGGCGTGTGAGAAGGCTCTCAATGTCTTCGCCCACATATCCAGCCTCGGTGAGCACTGTTGCATCTACAATGGTGAAAGGCACCTTGAGCAATCGTGCGATAGTCTTGGCGATGAGTGTCTTTCCGGTGCCGGTAGGTCCCACCATGATGATGTTTGATTTCTCGATATCAACATCGTCGTCGGTTTGCGACAGACGCTTATAGTGGTTATATACCGCCACCGATAGGTAGCGCTTTGCGGTGTCCTGCCCGATGACGTATTCGTCGAGGTAGGCTTTGATTTCGTGGGGCTTAGGAATGTCGGTGAGCTTGAAAACCTCGCCTTGTTTCTTTTTGTTATCTTCGAGATACTCCTTTGCAAGCAGGTGTGCTTGCTCGGCACATTCGTTGCAGATGCAACCGTCGAGGCCCGGCATTAGCAGCTGCACCTCGCGAGAAGAGCGGCCGCAGAAGCTGCAGTGCATGGAGTCGTTGTTCTTTTTAGCCATAAGTTTCAGTAAGTATTCTCCTTTTGATTATTTAGCGTTGCGGGTGAGCACCTTGTCGATCATGCCATATTCGGCAGCTTCGGCCGAAGTCATCCAGTAGTCGCGGTCGCTGTCGGCATACACTTTGTCGTAGGGCTGACCCGAGTGGTTGGCGATGATGGTGTAGAGCTCTTTCTTGAGTTTCTGTATTTCGCGGGCAGTGATTTCGATGTCGGAAGCCTGGCCCTGAGCTCCACCCATGGGCTGGTGAATCATCACGCGTGAGTGCTGAAGAGCAAAGCGCTTGCCCTTCTCGCCTGCCACAAGTAGCACGGCAGCCATTGAGGCAGCCATTCCGGTGCAGATGGTGGAAACGTCGCTCGAGATATACTGCATGGTGTCGTAGATGCCTAATCCGGCATACACCGAGCCGCCGGGCGAGTTGAGGTAGATAGAGATATCCTTGCCCGGGTCGGCAGAGTCGAGATACAGAAGCTGTGCTTGAATCACATTGGCTGTGTAGTCGTCGATTTGAGTGCCGAGGAAGATGATGCGGTCCATCATGAGGCGAGAGAACACGTCCATTTGAGCCACATTGAGCTGTCGTTCCTCAATGATGGTGGGAGATATGTAACTGCTTGTAATAGAGTTGGAATATTGGTCGAGAGCCAAGCCATTCATGCCGAGGTGATTCACGGCAAAGTTTCTGAAATCGTTATTCTTCATATATCAAAAATATCTATCGAAAATTATTATACAGTTTCAAAGTTACAAAAAAACTTGTAAATACCCACGCATTAGGCAATATTTTTTGCGAGTGGGAATAAAAAAGTGATTACCGTAGGCTAAAGCATAATAAGGTTAGCCCAACTTCAAGGAAAGGAGAAGTTGGGCTGTATGGCATGTTTCGTATGCTTCTGTAACAGGGATTTCGTGGGTGTGGTGGCAATGTCGTCAATGACGACGTAAGATAGTTGTCAGCAATAACGATTGCAGATGAAATGTCGGGTATATATTGCTTATCTATAAGTTATTTTTTGATGCGGAGGGTGGTGCCGAGGTCTTCGATTTCAAAGATTTTGGCACGTTCCTCACCATCGGGGGAGTTTGGCTGGTGGAGAGTAAGGCACAGTTTGCCATCGAAGGTTTTGAAAATCATTGCGTGTCCGCCGTGGCTCTTGAAGATTGGCTCGTCTTGCTGACGCCAAGGGCCTTTCACGCTTCCGGTGACCGATTCGGCTATACCCACAGCATATTGGCCATTATAGAAGCTCGACCAAATCATAATCAGCTTGTCGGCTTTTGTGCGATAGAGGAAGCATCCGTCGGTCACAAAGTAGCAATCGCCATTTGGATAGTCCAAACCTGTTGACCATGGAGCAGCCGAGGCGTGGAACAGCTTTTGAGGCAGTGCTGCGCGTGCAGCGAGGTCGGGCGTCATTTCCACCACATTCATGGCGCCATCGGTGAGTTCAACCCATTCGTGGCAATATATCATGTAGGGAGTGCCGTTTTCCACCCAAAGAGTTCCGTCGAGAGCCATTTGGTCGGAAGGAGTAGCCGGAAAGACCGACAGTGGGAGGAATGGACCCTCAGGGCTGTCGGCTCTGAAAATCTGGGTTGCACGCCAGGTGTATTCCACCCAGGTTTTTTTGGGAGCTTTCCAAGTGATGTCGCTGTTGACTGTGGCAAAGAGATAGTATTTGCCATTATATAGGTGCACTTCGGGAGCCCACACTACGCCTCTGCTCCAATTGCCTTTAGGTATCACGCACACTTGCACCGGTTCGGTCCAGTGCTTCAAGTCGGTGCTTTTATACACTTTCACTCCCCCCACTTGTTCGCCTGTCTCGGCATCGGTGGTGGTGCTTGAGGCATACATGTAGTAGGTCTTGTTGTTATCTATTGGCAAGATGTAGGGGTCGCGAATGTAGATGTCGTCGAGTGTAAGACTTGCGGTCCCTTGTGCAAATGAGGCAAATGGGACTAAAATCATTGTGATAATCGAAAGTAGATTTTTCATAATTGCTGTTCTTTTTATAATGTAACTAAAAAAGTGACAATATTATTGTGTCAAAACACAATATAGGCTTATTTACTGAATGTTTCCAGCCATGAGGCAAGAGCTGATTGCCACGATTGCTGATACCGGAATTGAGGATTTCCAAACCACCCATGTCCGCCATTTGGATACAATAGCAGTGTAGCTTGAACGCCGTTGTTGAGCAAGGCGCGGTAATATTCCACGCTGTTCATTGCCGACACCAGTCGGTCGTCGGAGCTGGCTGCGATGAATGCCGGCGGAGTGTCGGCAGTTACTTGCAGCTCGTTGCTGTAGTATGCCATGAGATCTTTGCCGGGATTTTTCCCGAGGAGATTTGCACGCGTGTCGGCGTGTGTGTAACGGTCGCCGAAGGTGATAACGGGATAAAACAGAATCTGAAAGTCGGGGCGTTGCTCCGGTGAGGCATAGTGAGTAGCCGCAGTCGAAGCGAGATGTCCGCCTGCCGAGCATCCTTGAATGCCGAGTGCACCCACGTGCAGCTGTGTGCGGTTGGTTTTCAATATTTGCATTGCGCGATGCACGTCGCTCAATGGCACTTCGTGATGCCCATTAGGCAACCGGTATTTCAATACTGCGTAGGTAATGCCAAGAGAGTTATACCAGTAAGCCATATTGTGCCCTTCGGTGCCAATCCACACTTGCAGGTAGCTTCCACCGGGGCAAGCAAGCACAGCCACGCCACAGGGATGCTTGGGCACATATACTGTGAGTTGCGGTTTTGTCACATTCAGCACATGCAAGAGGTTGTCGATTTCGGGAACGTCGATTCCATTGCTGTTTGGAGCGCCATTCGGCCACAGCTCATAGCTTGCGATTTTTTCGGTGTGATCCATCACAAGCGATGTGCAGATTTGAGCCGAAGCCGCCAAACATGCAATGAAAAAGACAAATAAACCTAAAATTCTCTTCATCTTAAAATCATACAATCAATGTCGGGCATGCGCTGCGAGTCGTTGTGCAGCCTGACGTTGTTATTTCCCTTCTTCAGTCGTAAAGTAGTGCTCACTATTGCCACTTTGTCGTTGCCGGTAGGTGCTGTGGCTATCTCTGCTATTTGCTCTCCATTCACATCGAGCGCAAAGCCCGATGCAGCAGCGGCCTGATATTGGATATCCACAGTGTAGTTGCCGTCGCGAGGCACCACCACGTTGCGCCACACCAGGTCGTTTTCTTTTTTCCAGCCGAGCCATGAAGCTTTAGCGCCACCGTGGCAAGCGGCATTTTCTTCATAGATTCCGGTGCGAGCCTCTTGGTTATTCACAAGTTCCTGATAGTCGCTTATGAAAGCACATTCAGCCTCATAGATGCGCCTCATGAGCCTTTTCTTGGCATTAGCGCGATAGATGCGTGTGCCGTGAGGCGGCACCGACACCTTCATTGAGCCAGAATATTTGCCCAATTCCTCATGCTTGAAGAGGTCGCGCACCGACACTTTTCCGCCCAGGTCGAGCGTCTCAAAAGGCACTTCCACTGTTTTTGCTTCCTCAGTGGGATTATACACTGCAAAAGCGCGAGTGTTGCCGCCAAGTTTCTCCACATCTTTCACCAGGATGTAACATTCATTGGTTTTATCCACCACATAGGCTTGTTGGAAAGGCTTTTCCTGATTGAGAGCTATGAGTTCCTCATTTTTCAGCAGATTGAGCGTGTGAGGCTTCAGATAGCGCATATCGCAGCCTATGAGCAGCGGTGAGTTCAACATGCACCACAGACCGAAGTGAGTTTCGTCCTCGTCGGGAGTGAGGCTGCGACCCACTTCAAGCATATCCATGTCGTTGTAATGCCCGGGAGAGCTGTAAGCCGACATATAGAGGTTTTCCTCGATGATTCCCGCCACCGATTTCCAGTTGTCGGCAATATCGCAGGTGGTACGCCACGAGAGAGCCACATTGCCCACCCATGTGCCAGGATAATTCCAGCGGCACACATTGAGGCGGGCGCCTTGCTTGCCCGTAGCCTTAATGGCGTTGCTGATGGCAGTGTAACGCTCTTCCTCGTTGAGTACGGTCTTGTCGCGGTTGGTCCAATCGGTACCTCCGCAGAAATCCACTTTGATAAAGTCGAAATCGAGCTCTTTGAAGTAGAAATCGGCATCGCGCCGGTCGTAGCCATACATACCCACATCGTGTGCAATGGTGTCGTTGCCCCAATAGTGCCCGCAGGTGTTGCGTCCGGCATCGGAGTAGATACCGGCTTTGAGCCCGAGGCTGTGAATGTAGTCAACCAGGCCGCGCAGGCCGTTGGGGAATCGCACCGGGTGAATTAGCAATTGTCCGTCGCTCATGCGTCGGCCGCCGAAGAAGCCATCGTCGATGTTGATGTATTTGAATCCCACCTTGTCCAATCCTTGCGAGACCATGGCATCGGCTTGCCCTTTGATGATGTCATCGTTGATGTTGAGGGCAAATGTGTTCCACGAGCTCCAGCCCATAGTGGGAGCATCCTGTGCGTTGCCGGTGAGGGAGGCAACGCACAGCGATGAAATCAAAAGTTTTTTCAGCATAAATAATTCTTAACTTTTTTGTCAAAACTACCATACATGATAAGGCGTGGTGGAATAACATTCATAGCTTGATTTGTCGGATTTCACAAATACGCGGGCATACATTGCCGGATATTTAGCTTTGAGCCCTGCAAGTTCGACGGTGAGACTCACTTCGCCCGGAGTGGCACCGGAGGTCTTCGACACCTTGTAGTTCACCATATCCACAAACTGGGTGTTGTTGACGAGCAATCCCACCGACTTAAGTTCAGCCTCGTCATCTACCTGCTCAATGTGGAAGGTGGCAGTGAGTGTGCTGTCGGTGTCGTTGAATGAGTAGTTAACGTTGGAAATAGTGAAATATGGCTTCACTTCATAGTCAACATTCACATCACCGTCAACCTTTATGCGCAGGGTGTCGGCTTGTTGCCACGGACCCACGCCCTTCTTGGTGATGATTCGTTTCTCGCCGGGATAGACATAGGTTGAGAAAGTGCCGTCTTGCTTCACATTGACGTTGAGAGCGGCTTCTTTTCCAAATCCGGCTTCCCACACCTCGATTTCCACCGTTGGAGTGAGCTGGTTGCTTCCCGAGCCTCTCACGCCTATTGCGTTGCCCTCATAGCACATTTTCCCGGTGATGTGGCAATAGGGGGCTTTCATGTTGTCGGCCTCACAGCTGCCGAGCACCAAGCCCATAGCAGCCATAAAATATAATAGATTCTTTTTCATTTTCTGAATGGTTTGATTACTGGAAAGGATTTTTCACGAGTTTAGGATTGTTGGCAAGCCATGATTCGTGCAAGAAGTTGTAGTAGTTGCGCATTTCAAATTTTCGAGCGCTCGTCATCTTTGAGTTTTGCACACGCTGGAACGCCCACTTGCCGTTTTCTTCGCTGCGAGGGTCTTTCACGCGATAGGTGAAGAGGCTCCACTGGGTGGAATTTTCGTTCTCGCCGTCCCAAACGATGTGAGCCCTGCGCCAGCGCTTCAAGTCCCAGTAGCGCTGGTTTTCAAGCGGGAACTCCACGCGGCGCTCCTGCTCGATGTCGAGAATGGTGTAGGATGGCAGAGGATTCAGCCCGGCGCGCTCGCGAATCGAGTTGAAATAGGGCAGTCCGGCATCCATTTTGCCTTGTTCGAGCAAAGCTTCGGCATAGATGAGCACCACCTCGGCATAGCGCATGCGAATAAACCACACGTCACTACCCACCGACGATTTGCGGTTGTTCTCAATCGGGTCGAGATATTTGCGGAAGTTGAAGCCGGTGGTGTTGTCGCCGGGACCTGAGCTAGAACGCGGACCATTCACCGAGGTAATCAGGTCGCCATCGTCGTCGGTAGTGCCGGCAGCGGCGGTTTTAGTTGTCCACACATATTTTCCGCCCTTCTTCTGCAGTTTCAGTTGTCCGGTTTGATACACCATAATCTTGCCGTCGATTTCATCGCCGGGGCCCATAATAGTGCCTTTGAGGCGCGGGTCCTTGTTGGCAAAAATGTCGTTGGCATCATCGTAGAAGATGTAGTCGCCCTTGGCAGTGCTGATTTTCAGGTGTCCGTCGCGGTTGTCTTTATATTCAAAAGCTTCTACAAGATTGAGCAGCGGAGTGTTTTCGTTAGCCGAAGAGTTACCGGTGAGTTGCGGAGCCGATGAGCTTGCCGACCACGCGTGAGTTACATCGGGCGAGAGGTAGTCGCGAGCCCAAATCACTTCCTTGTTCCCATCCTTATCCACAAAGAGGCGGTAGAAATTTGTAGCCTTGTCGGCATCCTTGTTGTAGAGCTCAAATTTACGTGAGTCGATAATCTCCTTTGCAGTTTTCTCGGCAATCTCATAGTAGAATTGAGCCTTGTCGGCAGGTATGCCCACCTCACCACCGGCTGTGACGATGTCGGGGGTTACGAGGTTGTTATACTTAGCCAGGCTGGCAGCCGTGATGGCAGCGCGAGCCTTCAGTGTGAGTGCGGCATATTTGCTTGCGCGAGCCTGGTGCACGCCGCCTGTCTCGGCAAGATTGGCTGCACACTCATCACACTCGCTCATGATGTAGTCGTAGATGCCCGCCTCGGTGCTGCGCGGGATTTGCATTTCGGCAAGGTCATCTTCCACCGTGAATACCTTGTCGCCAACAATTGGCATACCTCCAAGTCCGCGTGCCATGTAGAAGTAGGACCATGCACGCAAGAAGCGGGTTTCATATTCACACTGCTTCTTCTCCTTTTCGGTAAGAGCAGTGGAGGCACGTACACTGGCAAGGAATTGGTTGAGGTTGCGGATAAGTCCGTAGGGATAGAGTCGCCACAAGTCATCGGCATAGGTGGTAGAAGAATTCACTTGGAAGCACGAAGCCTCATCAAGCTCACCCCAAGTTCCCTTAGTGGTGGAGAAGTCGCCGAAATTCTGGAAATTAGGTCCGAAATCAATGCGGTTATAGAATCCTGCCATCACCGACTTTGTCATTGCAGCATCAGAGAAAACATCATCGTCGGAGAAGATGGTATCCGATTCGCGGTCGAGGAAGTCGGAGCAGGAGCTCATCAGCAGCAATGAGCCGGCAAGAGCAAATGATAGGATATTTAATCGTTTCATGTTGATAATCATTTAAGAAAGTCGCGGGTTAAAATGTAAGATTCAGTCCGATATTTATTACACGCGTGGTTGGGTAATTCGTACCCTGAGTGCCGGTATTTTCCGGGTCCATTCCATACTTGTGCATGTTGTCAATAGAGAAGAGGTTCTGCATGAGGCAATACACGCGGCAATGTTCCATATATAGACGCTTTGCCAGCTTTTTGGGCAGCGTGTAGCCAATCTGCAAGTTACGCAGCTTCAAGAACCACATTTCTTCGGACCAGAAAGTGCTTGTATAATAGTTGGAGTGTCCGCTGTTGCCATAGAGCATAGTGGGGTATTTGCCGGGAATGAGTTCGCTATTGGCATCCCATGGGTCGGCAAGATGCCACTGGTCGCCCATATAGTATTGGAATGTATTGCCGTCGCCATGGAATGGTGCGCGAGCTTCCCAATTGAAATACTTGGTGAAATAAGCCATACCGGCAAAGTCGGCAGCAAAGTCGATACCTCTCCATTCAAATCCGAGATTGAAATTGAAGTTGAGAATCGGGGTGCGGTAGTCATTGTCTTTCCAATAGCTATCGTAGCTCTTGTGGCCGATAGGCTTTTGGTCGTCGTAGGTGATGATACCATCCTTGTTCACGTCTTCATAGATTAGGTCGCCGGGGCGCAAAGTGCTGTTTCCTTTGCCGTCGATATCCACCGGGTAAGCGGCAATTTCTTCCCACGTTTTGAACTGACCTATGCAATTAAATTCCCAGCTTTGTCCCGAATAGCGGTGATGCTGGTTATATACATAGTAGTTGCGCGAATTGGTGAATGTGGGCTTATACTGGTTCCAAGCAAATTCGCGGGCAAGTGTGACGTTTCCACCCACGGTGTATTGGAAATCCTGAATCTTGTCGGTCCACTGGATTGAGGCATCGAAGCCACGCACCATGTCGGAGTTAAGGTTTTCTTGCGGCCAGGAGAATCCCACCTCCGAAGGCACTACCACATCGTAGCGTCCGGCAGGAAGACCTGTGCGCAGGCGCTGGAAGTAGTCGATGCTACCAGAGAGGCGGTTGTTGAGCACTGCCACATCAATTCCCACGTCGAGCATGTGGGCTTTGAGCCACGAAATCTCGGTTTGCGGCAAGTTGCGCACAGCCGATGTTGTGATTTTCTCACCGTCGAGCACTGCAGTGCCGCTATTGTAGTTGTAACCGCTCATATAGTCAAGAGCACCATATCCCCACACATTGTCGTCACCAAGGATACCGTAGG
>JBJFEF010000206.1:0-24574 GCA_051890435.1 Muribaculaceae bacterium | reverse complement strand
CTTACCTCTTACCTCTTACCTCTTACCTCTTACCTAAAAGAAAATGAACAACAGAGCTTTATCCCTCGACGCGCTTCGCGGTTACGCCATTCTCACAATGGTGCTTAGCGCTACTATCGTCTATGGCATTCTCCCGGGTTGGATGTATCACGCACAAGTGCCACCACCCGACCACGCCTTCAATCCCGATCTCCCGGGACTCACCTGGGTCGATATGGTATTCCCGAGCTTCCTCTTTGCAATGGGTGCAGCCCTGCCCTTCTCGGTGGGAAAACGCCTCCGCAAAGGTGCCGGCAAGCTCAATCTTGCCCTCAATGCACTGTGGCGCGGTGTGAAACTCACATTCTTCGCCATCCTCATTCAGCACTTCTATCCCTACATGACGGGCGGCGACCTCCACAGCCAGCTCCTCGCCATCTTCTGCTTCGCACTGCTATTCCCCATGTATATGCGTCTGCCGTGGGAAATGCCCGGCTGGGCACGCACTGCTGTGCAGCTCGTAGCTATGCTGATAGGTGCCACCGTGATGCTCTGCATGAGCTATCCCATCGAGTACGACCTCAATCTGCACCTCCACACAAGCAACATC
Organism: Muribaculaceae bacterium; assembly: GCA_051890435.1. Lineage (GTDB taxonomy): Bacteria > Bacteroidota > Bacteroidia > Bacteroidales > Muribaculaceae > CALZFJ01. The sequence continues at coordinate 23,985 of JBJFEF010000206.1, read as the reverse complement.
ATCATTCTCATTCTTGCCAACGTGTCGGTGTTTGCAACACTGCTTTTCATCTTCACCGCCAATAGCCGCACCATGCGACTGTCGGTCCTTGCCATTCTCTTCGGAATCATCCTCGCCTCCAACGCCGAACCCGCCTCGTGGGCTGCCTGGCTCATGCACGCCACTCCTGCCGACTGGCTCTATGTGCCCGCCTACCTCAAATATCTCTTCATAGTGATTCCGGGTAGCTTCGCCGGCGAGATTCTCCTCGCTCACACCGAGAAGATGCAGTGTGCTACTGCCGAAGGCACTCCTCGCTCAAAGGCTTGGGCGATGATTGCAATCACTCTGGCTATTGTGGTGGTTAATCTGGTGTGCCTCTACGCTCGCTGGCTCAATCTCAATCTTGCCCTCAACATTCTCCTGCTCATTGCCGGTTATGCCGTGATTCGTCGCGGCGAGGGTTACTCGGCTCTTTGGCGCGAACTCTTCATCGCCGGAGCACTCATGTTGCTCCTCGGACTTGCTTTCGAGCCTTTTGAGGGTGGAATAAAGAAGGACCCGGTCACTTTTGGCTACCTGTTCACCACCGGCGGTATGTCGTTCATGACGCTCATTCTGCTCAGCGCTGTGTGCGACTACTTCAAGTGCCACCGCTCAACGGCATTCCTCGTGATGTCAGGTCAAAACCCCATGGTTGCCTACGTTGCCTGCGACTTGCTCATCTACCCCATTCTGGGTATGTGTGGCATCATGCAGCACCTCGGTTTCTTCGCCACATCGCCGTGGCTCGGATTCCTGCAAGGCGTGCTCCTCACGTCGCTTGCCGTGATTGTCACAATGTTCTTCACCCGCATCAAGTGGGTGTGGCGCACCTGAAATCCACAAAAAATCATTTATCGTAATTCCCTCTATTTTTTATGACGAAACGCAATTTCCTTCTTTCCCTGCTCGCATCCCTGTCGCTCACTGCGGCAGTGGCTGCCGACGTGCTACCCGTCACCGGCAGTTGGATCAATCTCTTCTATCAAGATGAGCGCAACAAATATTCCAACCCCATGGATATGGACAACACCGACCCCGACATGTGGCGTGCCAAGGTGCGCGAAATGAAGGCTCTCGGTATCGAGTATATCGTGTTTATGGCTACTGCCAACGACGGCAAAGCCGACTATCCCTCCAAGCTCATGCCACTCGCCTACGACGCACGTCGCGAAAGCCCCGTATCGGCTATCATCGACGAAGCCGCTCGCGAGGGCATGAAGGTGTTCATGAGCATCGGTTGGGCTGAAAATCAAGACGACAACCTGCGCAATCCCGTCATCCTCAATCGCCAGCTCGCCATTATGGAAGAGCTCGCACATCTCTATGGCAACAATGAGGCATTCTATGGCTGGTATCTCCCCGTTGAAGACTGCCTCGGTCCCGTTCTCTCCGATGCTGCCGTGGTGGCTGTCAACAAGCTCGTCGATCGTGCCCACAAGCTCACTCCGGGCAAAAAGACGCTCATCTCGCCCTACGGCTTTTATTGCTGCCACTTCGACGACCCGCAATTTGCCCGCCAAATCAAGCGACTCAAAGTCGATATCATTGCCTATCAGGACGAAGTGGGCTGCGTGCGCGAAGAGTTTCCCATGCCTCGCCTCAAAAATGCCTGGCGCGAAATGAAGAAAATCCACGACGAAACCAATATTGAATTTTGGGGCAACTGCGAACTTTTCTCGTGGGAGAAGGGCACCAACAGCCGCCAGTCGGCTCTCGTTCCGGCTGCCATGCCCCGCGTGATTTCGCAGCTCGCCGCAGCAAGCGAAGGCGGAGTGTCGCGAATTATCTCATTCATGACTCCCGGCATCTGGAGCCTCAACGCCGACCGCTATCCTCTGGGGCAACCCGAGGTGTCGCAGCGTGCCGCACAAGAGTATCTCTCGTGGCGTAACGGCGACCACACGCTCAAGCTGCTCGAAGCATCAATCACCGGCTCACTAACGAGCAACTCCCGGGCAATCGCATCGGTGAAATCGTCACGAGGCAACGCATCGCTTCTCACCGATGGAATCACCGGCGACGAAAATCCCGAAAATTCTGCCTGGATGCAGCTTGAAGCCGGCTACAACGAAATCACCATCAATCTCGACAAGCCTGCCACCGGAAGCCTGTTCCTGCGACTGCTCAACTGCGCCAAACGTGGCATCGGCGTGCCCTACAAGGTGTATATCTACACTGCCGACAACGCCAACTACCGTCTGGAGCAAATCATCGACATGGCACAGCACCCCAATTCGCTTCACGACACATGGATTGAGCCTCTGCTGCTGCGCTGGAGCACATCGGCGAAGTCGGTAAAAATCGGCTTCCAATCCACCACTCCACTGCTCCTCGACGAGCTCTACCTCCGGTAACCTTCCACACTCCACATAGGGCCACCCCGTGCCTTCTCGTGGAGCCACGCCTCACACCTTCTGGTGAGCGCGGTAGGTGCGCGGACTCATTCCCATTATCTTCGTGAAAAGGCGTGAAAAATAATACGGGTCGTCAATGCCCAGCTTGTAGCAAATCTGATTAAGTTTCATAGGCGTGTTATCGAGAAGATTGCACGCCTCTTGTATTTTCAGCAGATTATAGTACGCCAGCGGACTGTGCCCTGTTTTCTGCTTGAATTGCATTGAGAAATGCGACTCCGAGTAACCAATATAGTCGGCAATCTCCTTCAGCGTGAGATGCCGCTCGATATTTTCCTTCATATAGTGGATTGCAGCCTCCACGGCATTGCTGCTATCCACACTCTTTCCCACCTCGCGATATTGCTGAATAAATCGCAGCGACCCCAGATAGTGATGAAACAGCGTCATGGCATAGCGCAAATTCTCAATGCTATACCCCGAATTGAGCGTATTAAACAGCTCCTCAAACATGTTGATGCGGTTGCTTATGCGTGAGTGCAAGCCCGGGTTGATCGTCTGTGGCGCTATAGCATCCTGGGCATAATATTTTGCAAGTTCGCCCTTGAAGTGAATCCAATAAATCGTCCACGGCTGCTCCATGTCGGCCTCATAGCGGTGAGGCTGACCTGCCGGGAGAATGAAATACTGGTTTGGTCCTATTTCATAGTGCTTACCAGCCACATCATAGCTGCCGCGGCCATCGATGCAATATATAAACACATATTGGTCGATTGCCTCCGGTCGCTCACGATAGTGGTTTTGAGCCTTGGGATAGTAGCCAATGTCGGTGATATACAATATCGACACCAGCACATCGTGCTCCATTATGTCGGTCACCACCTTAGGCAGCACAAGCGACCGCTCCCCCGTGAATCCACTCTTAATCCTCGCCATCTTCCTCCGTTTTTTATGTTACAAGATATAATATTGCAAATATAGCTATTTTATCGGAATATTGTCCATCTTTTTCGTGTTTTTCTCCATTTACGCGCTCTCTTTATTGCCGTAACTTTGCCGCTGTAAACGTGATAGTTCACTTACCATTAACTCATCTAAACTTTTTCATAAAAATGAACCATTTCAACAAAGGTTTTGTGTATTTCATCTGCATTGTTTCTGCCATGGGCGGATTACTTTTCGGATACGACTGGGTGGTTATCGGCGGTGCCAAGCCATTCTATGAAGTGTTCTTCGGCATTGCCGACAATCCTTCTATGCAAGGCGCTGCCATGAGCATCGCTCTCGTGGGTTGCCTCATCGGTGCCATGACGGCCGGTGTGCTTGCCGACCGTTTCGGTCGAAAAAAGCTCCTATCGCTTGCTGCTTTCATCTTCGTAACTTCGGCCTACGGCACCGGTTGCTTCAGCGATTTCAACCTCTTCCTCATTGCCCGATTCTTCGGCGGAATAGGAATCGGAATCGCCTCCGGTCTCTCCCCTATGTATATCGCCGAGGTCGCTCCCACAAACATCCGCGGTCGCCTCGTCTCTCTCAATCAGCTCACTATCGTGCTGGGCATCTTGGCTGCTCAAATCACCAATTGGCTCATTGCCGAACCTGTCATCAACAACACCATCGACACCTGGAACTGCCAGATGGGTTGGCGCTGGATGTTCTGGGCTGGTGCTTTCCCGGCTATCGCTTTCCTCGCCCTCTCTTTCTTCATCCCCGAGAGCCCGCGCTGGCTCGCTATGGTGGGTAAGACCGATGTGGCTCGCCAAATCCTCACCAAGATTGGAGGTGCCGAATATGCCGACGCCGAACTCCGGTCGATCGCAGCAGCCAATGCCGGACACAAGGCTCAAAGCGGACTCAAAGCCCTCTTCAGCAAACCGCTCAGCAAGATTCTCGTGGTGGGAGTGGTGATTGCTGTATTCCAGCAATGGAGCGGCACCAACGTCATCTTCAATTACGCACAAGAGATTTTCCAGTCGGCAGGCTACTCCATCGGCGACGTGCTTTTCAACATCGTTGTCACCGGCATCACCAATGTCGTCTTCACTTTCGTGGCAATCTACACTGTGGAGCGTCTTGGCCGCCGCAAACTCATGCTCATCGGTGCTCTTGGTCTTGCTATCGTCTATCTCACACTCGGCACTTGCTACTTTATGGAAATCAAAGGCTCATTCATGGTAATCCTCGTGATGCTTGCTATCGCCTGCTATGCAATGACTCTCGGCCCGGTTGCATGGGTGCTCATCGCCGAACTTTTCCCGAGCCGCGTGCGTGCCGTGGCAGTCGCCACCTGCACATTCGCATTGTGGGTTGGCAGCACCACTCTCACCTACACCTTCCCCCTCATGAACAATTCGCTCGGCAGCTACGGCACCTTCTGGGTCTATGCTGCAATCTGCGCAGTGAGCTTCTTCTATTTCCTTCGTGTCCTCCCCGAAACAAAGGGTAAATCTCTCGAAGACATCGAGAAGGAATTTACTAAAAAGTAACACCTCAACACCTCATAACAAAATTCAATTATTACAAATCAAAGTAACCAATAATTAAGTAGAATCATGGTAAAAGCATGGAAAGAAACAGTGGTAATCCCCACCTACGAAGTGGGAAAGCCTGAGAAAAACCCCATTTTTCTCGAAAAGCGCGTCTATCAAGGCTCAAGCGGTGTGGTATATCCCTACCCCGTGATTGAGTCGATGGCCGACGAAAAAGTAGATAAAGAATATAACGCCGTATTCATCGAAAATGAATATATCAAAGTGATGATTCTCCCCGAGCTCGGCGGACGCGTTCAGATGGCTTACGACAAAATCAAGCAGCGCCACTTCATCTATTACAACCACGTCATCAAGCCTGCTCTCGTGGGTCTTGCCGGTCCGTGGATTTCAGGAGGTATCGAGTTCAACTGGCCTCAGCACCACCGCCCAAGCACCTATATGCCCGTTGATACCACAATCGAAGAAAACGCCGATGGCAGCGTAACAGTGTGGGTGAGCGAAATGGAGCGTATGTTCCACCAGAAAGGTATGGCTGGCTTCACACTGCGTCCCGGCCACGCTTTCCTCGAAATCAAGGGCGTGCTCTACAACCGCACCGAAGTGCCACAGACTTTCCTCTGGTGGGCTAATCCTGCCGTTGCCGTCAACGACTACTACCAGAGCGTTTTCCCGCCCGACATCAATGCCGTATTCGACCACGGCAAGCGTGCCGTTAGCTCTTTCCCCATCGCCACCGGAACTTACTACAAGATGGACTACTCGGCTGGCGTTGATATCTCCAACTACAAGAACATCTTCGTCCCCACAAGCTATATGGCTGTCAATAGCAAATACAACTTCGAGGGCGGTTACGAAAACGACACTCGCGCCGGTATGCTCCACGTGGCTAATCACCACATCTCTCCGGGCAAAAAACAGTGGACTTGGGGTAACGGTGACTTCGGTCGCGCCTGGGACCGCAACCTCACCGACGACGATGGTCCCTACATTGAGCTGATGGCTGGCGTTTACACCGAAAACCAGCCCGACTTCACCTGGCTTCAGCCCTACGAGGAAAAATCGTTTGTGCAATACTTCCTCCCCTACCGCGAACTCGGCGTGGTGAAAAACGCAAGCAAGGACCTCCTCCTCAACATCGACCTTGAAGCCGACGGCCGCGCTCACTTCAAGATTTTCGCCACTTCGCGCCAAGAGGTCAACGTGACTCTCCGCAACGATGACGGAACCGTTTACTACTCCAACAACGTGGTAATAACTCCCGAGGAATTACTCGACGAGTGCGTCGATGTAGCCGGAGCTACGCTCTCTGCACTCAACATCGAAATCACCGCCGGCGGTCGTGAACTACTCTGCTGGCACAGCGAGCCCGACGAAGTGCGCCCCATCCCCGACGCTGCCGAGGCTGCTCTCCTCCCCCACGAAATAAAGACCACCGAGCAGCTCTATCTCACAGGATTGCACCTTGAGCAATATCGCCACGCTACCTACAACCCCGTTGACTACTACGAGGAGGCTCTGCGTCGCGACCCTATCGACGTGCGTTGCAACAATGCTCTCGGTCTCTGGTACATCCGCAAAGGTCGCTTCGCACGCGCCGAGAAGCACCTCTCCACCGCTGTGAAGACTCTCATGAAGCGAAACCCAAACCCCTACGATGGCGAGCCGCTCTACAACCTCGGACTCGCCCTGAAGTATCAGGGTCGCTTCAATGAAGCCTACGACCGATTCTACAAATCGTGCTGGAACGCCGCATGGCAAGATGCCGGCTACTTCGCCTGCGCACAGATTTCCACCATGCAGCATCGCCTCGATGATGCCCTCGACGAAATCGACCGCTCGCTAATCCGCAACTGGCACAACCACAAGGCTCGCGCCCTCAAAGCTTCTATCTTGCGCCTCATGGGCAACACCGATGCCGCCCTCGCTCTCATCGACGAGTCATTGTCTCTCGACCGTTTCAATTATGGCTGTCTCTACGAGAAATATCTCATCAACGGCGACGATGCTACTCTCGCACTCCTCAAAGAACTGATGCGCGGCGAGCCTCACAACTACGACGAGATTGCCCTCGACTACTGCGCTGCCGGCTGCTATGCCGAAGCCGCTGCTCTGTGGCACATCGCTATAGCACAACAATGCACCACCCCGATGACCTACTACTACCTCGGCTGGTGCCTCACCAAAGGCAACATCGACGGTGCTCACCATGCATTCGCTAATGCCGAGGCTGCTTGCCCCGACTATTGCTTCCCCAACCGCTTGGAGGCAATCCTCGCCCTGCAGTGTGCTATCGAGCACAATCCCAAGGATGCCAAGGCTCCCTATTACCTCGGCAACCTCTACTACGACAAGCGTCAGTACGATCTCGCCATACAGGCTTGGGAGGCTTCGGCTGCTATCGACGACAAGTTCCCCACTGTGCTCCGAAACCTCGCTCTGGCTTATTTCAATAAGCTTAACGACCACAAGCGTGCACTCGAATTTATGGAACGTGCATTTGCCCTCGACGAGTCGGATGCCCGAATCCTCATGGAGCTGGATCAGCTCTACAAGCGCCTGCATCATCCTCACGACGAGCGTCTCGCGCTGCTCTTGAAGCACCCCGACCTCGTGGCTCAGCGCGACGACCTCTTGCTTGAGGAAATCACCCTCCTCAACCAGACCGGCGACTACGAGAAAGCCAAGCAGCTCCTCGACGACCACATCTTCCATCCATGGGAAGGCGGCGAAGGAAAAGTGCCCGCCCAGTATCAAACTGCACGCGTCGAGCTTGCTAAGATTGCTATCGTTGAGCAGCGCTATGCCGATGCCATAGCTCTCCTTGAGGAATGTCTCGAATATCCTCACCACCTCGGCGAAGGCAAGCTCTATGGCGCTCAGGAAAGCGACTTCTACTATCTCCTTGGCGTGGCTCACGATGCCCTCGGAAATGCCGAAAAAGCCCGTGAGTGCTGGGAGCAAGCCACTCTCGGTCCCACCGAGCCGGCTGCCGCTCTCTACTACAACGACGCAAAGCCCGACAAGATTTTCTATCAAGGTCTTGCTCTGCTTAGCCTTGGACGCACCGATGAAGCTCACGGTCGTTTCCACAAGCTCATCAACTACGGTCAGAACCATCTCTTCGACGAAGTTCGCATGGACTACTTCGCAGTGTCACTGCCCGACTTGCTCATTTGGGACGACGACCTCCAGGTGCGCAACGAGATTCACTGCAAGTATATGATGTCGCTCGGTTATATGGGGCTGGGCAACAACGCCAAGAGCCTGCAATATCTCAACGAGGTTGCAACTCTCGACCCCAACCACCAAGGCATCCAGGCTTTTCTGTCGCTAATCAACTCTCATCTACAATAAGTATAAGCGCTTTACAAATCCATAGAATCTACTACCAATTATAAAACGAGACCTTGCCACTGTCAACTGCGTGGCAAGGTCATTTTTTGTGCATTGATGTAATAGCCTCACGAAAGGCTGCTCTTGAACAACAAGCCGTCGGTCAGCGCTATTCCACCGTGAAGCGGTAGCTTATCGCCTCACGGTAAATCTCGCCGGGGCGTAGCACAGTCGATGGGAAATTGGGGTGATTTGGAGCATCGGGCGCTCCCTGGCACTCAAGTGCCACACCGGCATAGTCGGCATAGCGTGCCCCATGCCTTCCGCACGGCTCATTCGAGGCAAGCCAGTTGCCCGTGTAGAGCATCACACCCCATTGCGTAGTTGCCACATCGAGCCGTCGGCGGCTTTCAGCCTCAGTGAGAGTGGCAATGTGGCGCATTGTGCCGTCAAATCCATCGGCAATGAAGAAGTGGTTATAGCCTTTGCCTATGCGCAAATTGCTGAAGTCGGCATCAATATCCGCTCCAAGCTCCTTGCCGGCAGTGAAGTCCATAGGCGTTCCTGCCACAGTGGCAATCTCTCCCGAGGGAATATCCACATCACTGCCCGGCAGCCACTGCGAGCAGTCGAGCTTCAACTTGTGTTGCAGGCACAAACCACTGCCCGCTCCTGCAAGGTTGAAGTAGGCGTGGTTGGTGAGATTCACAATCGTGGGGCGGTCGGTAGTGGCTTCATATTCTATCAGAAGCTCATCATCATCGCTCCAGGCATAGTGCACCACCGCAGTGAGATTGCCGGGATAGCCTTCCTCGCCATCGGCTGAACGATAGGTGAAGCGCACCCCGCGCTCTGTCTCCTCCGAGTCCCACAGCACGCTATGGAAGCCTCCGTTGCCGCCATGCAAGGCATTCGGCCCATTATTCGTGTCGAGCCTGTATTCACAGCCGTCGATTGAAAATCGTCCCAGCGCTATGCGGTTGGCAAAGCGCCCCGGAGTCTTCCCGGCGCAAGCCCCGTCGCGCATATAGTCGGCATAGTCGCTATATCCCAGCACAATGTCGTCGCGCTGTCCGTTGCCGTCGGGCACTATGATGCGTGTGATTCCCGCACCGAGGCTCGACAGCTCCACCACATTGCCGCGTCTGTTGGTGAGGCGATACACCGCAATCTCCCCCACCCTTGTGCTCACCATTGTCTTTTCTATCATCATAATTCCTTATTTAAGCAATCAAGGAGTGCCAAAACACTTTGCTTGGCACTCCCATGAGAAAAATCAATTAATAGTCACAAATGGCTCATTTCTTGGTCAGTTCCACCACGGTGCTGCGGAGGCGGTTGTAGCTGAACAAAGGCAATCCCACTGTCATCAGGTAGTCGCCCGAATAGCTCTTGGCTTCACCCACTGTGCAATCTTCACGGTCGATTTCGCGCACCTCATAGGTGGCATTGGCATCGAGTCCGTTGAGTATCACATTGTGATGCGGCTTCTCAAATTCACGTCCGTAGCGCGGGAATATATCGAATGCAAACACCACTGCCTGGCGCTTGTCTTTGCCCACATACATTGTGGCTGCATGGTTGCCCTCGTAGGGCGATACAAGGCGATACTGGTCGCCGTCGAGTATCACCGGTTTCAGGCGGTTGTAGTTCTTAACTGCCTGCTTGCAATAGGCAAGGTCCTTGGCTGAGAGGTCGTGAAGGTTGAGGTCGAAGCCGAGCTTGCCCATCATTGCCACATTCACGCGGAATTTTGCGCTTGCGCTCTTGTTCCATGTGGTCACGTGTGCACACTGCACCTTTGCCGGGAACACCTGCGAGTAGCCCCACTGAATGAAGATGCGCTCCACAGGGTCGGTATCGTCGCTCACCCACATCTCGGGGAAGTATTTCAGCGCAGCATAGTCGGTGCGTCCGCCACCGCCGGCACAGAGCATCATCGGCAAGTTGGGATATTTTGCAGCTATGCGGTCGAGCACCTTGTAGAGTCCGCGCACATAGTCGATGTAGAGGTGGTTCTGGTTGTTTTTCTCATACACCGAGTAGATGTTGGTTATCGGACTGTTGCAATCCCACTTGAAGAATGCAATGTCGGGATATTTGGTCTTCAGCTCATCTACCACATTGAACACGTAGTCCTGCACTTTGGGGTTGCTCAAGTCGAGAACGAGCTGGTTGCGGAAGTAGTATTCCTCGCGGTTGGGCAAGGTAATCACCCAGTCCTTGTGCTGCTCATAGAGTTCCGACTTGGGATTTACCATCTCAGGCTCAATCCACAGTCCGAATTTCACGCCCTGCTTCTTGGCTTCTTCGGTGAGGCGGCCTATGCCGTTGGGCAGCTTGTTGGCTGTCTCCTTCCAGTCGCCAAGTCCCTGAGTGTCGCCATGACGGGGATATTTGTTGCCAAACCATCCGTCGTCGAGCAAGAACATATCCACACCAAATTCTTTTGCCTCGCCTATGAGCGTGATGAGCTTGTCCTCATCAAAGTCGAAGTAGGTCGATTCCCAGTTGTTGAGTAGCGTCATGCGGTCGCCCATTCCGTCTTTCACCTGGTAGCGACGTGCCCAGTCGTGAAGGTTGCGGCTTGCCTCACCGTTTCCGTTGCGGCTAAGGGTGAAGATAAATTCAGGTGTGGTGAAGCTCTCTCCCTTTGCCAGGCGATAACGCGAGAAATAGGGGTTGATGCCGCTCAGCACGCGCAGATAGCCTGCATTATCCACCTCGAAGGTGAAGCGGAAGTTTCCGGTCCAGCCGAGTGTCCCCACAAGCACCTCTCCGCTGTTTTCGGTGGCAGGTGCTCCGAGCGAAATCTGGAAGAATGGCGACACAAAGAGGTTGGCACGGGTGCCGAGCTTGGTGTCGATTTCCTTCTTGCCGAAGTGAAGCTCCTGAGTGGTGGCATTCGCCTCGCTTGCCCAGTTGCCGTTGTATTGTGTGAGATAGTAGTGCGGTGAGTGGAAGCTCAGCAGCGACGATGCGAATTTTTCAAGCTCAATGGGTTTGTTCTCCTTGTTTGAAATCACTGTCCATGCCTTAAACACGTTCTCCTTCTCAAAAGCCACAAAGTGAAGCGCAACCTCATCGGCATACACGGGGTCGGCAAGTACAATCACTGTCTCTTTTCCGCCCTTGCACGCTGTCACGCTGTGCGACTTGTAGGTGAGAAGCGTCGATGGATTGCCGTCGGCGCGGTTGATGTGCAATGCAGGCTCATAGTAGTCCTCCATGCCATGCGTGAGATAAGCCTCAAGCCCGAGGGGCAGCGAGGCATAGTCGCCGGCGTTGGCAATGCGTTTTCCGAAATAGCTCTGATAGAGGCGTCCGTTATCGCCCACGGTAAACACCAGCGCAGTGTTCTCCGATTCCACCACAATCTGCTCTTTGGCTGATGCTGTGTTACCCATAAGTGGCAGCAAGCACAGTGCCGCCAGCAATGTTTTGGTTATAAGTTTCATTGAAGTTGATTATGTAAATTGTTATTAGTTATGAAGTCAATCTTTATCACTTTCCCATCTTGAAGGGAGCCACCGGCAGTCCGGTGATGCCGCGCAGGTTGCCGTCGGGATAGTCAGCCCAGTCATATTTCACCTGCTCTATCTTTCCGTCGGCAGTGAGACGCACCACATTGTGGTCAACGATTTTTGCCTCAGCACGCACCCACTTGCCTTCCACAAGGGCAATGAAGCCCTTTGGTGCAGAGCCATCGGCTTTCACCTCGTTGTCAAATTTCACAAGTGCATCGTTGCCTGCCGCACCGAGCGACACCGGCTTCGGAGCTTCGTAAATCACGTCGCCACAGCCATAGGTGCGATTGAGTGCGATGAGCGAGAGGCGGCGTGCCACCTCCTGCTTGTTCTTGGGGTGAATGTCGTCGGGGTTGCCTATGTCGATAGCCACTGCCATAGCCGTATTGTCGAGTTCAAGTGCATCGGCTTGTGCTTGGCGTAGTGCTGCCCATTGCGAATCGGGTTGAATGAGCTGTGGCTGCAAGTAGCCCGCAAGCTGTACAAAGTAGAATGGCATTTGCTCGTTGCCCCACAGCACGCGCCAGTCATTGATAAGTCGCTTGAATAGCACTGAGTATTGTGCATCACGACCCACATTGGCGCAACCCTGATACCACAGCACACCCTTCACTGGCATCACATGAAGCGGATAGAGCATCGCATTATAGAGCACGCAAGGGAAGCTCGAACTCTCCACCGATACCGGGCGTCGGGGAAGCTTGCTGAAGTCGGCAGCTACGCTATATCGCCACTCATCGGCGAGCGAGATGCGCTTGCCTCCCTGCACAGCCTCCATGTCGGCTGCATCGCCCCAAATTCCGCCACCGCCGCCAAAGTCGCTTACGCGCACCGAGATTACCGAGAGTCCGGCTTTTACGAGTTCGGCAGGAATGGTATATACGCGCTTCACATTGTAGCCCGAGCCTTCGGCTATCTTAGTGCCGTTGAAATATGTGACGTCCTCATCGTCAATCATTCCGAGGTGAAGTTCCACAGCTTTCCCCGCCCAGTCGGCAGGAATGTCGATTGTGTGCTGAAACCACACTATGCCATCAAAGTCGGGCAGCGACGATTTCTCCCACTCGCATGGCAAAGCCATTGTGGGTAACGAAGCGTCGTAGCTCGCAGCGTCGAATTTCTTGCTCCCCGACGAGGCAATCTTCATCCACTCCTCTATCTGCTTCTCATAGAGCACTTTCATCGCTGCTATATCGAAATTACCCTCGGTGAGCAATTGTGTCTCTTTCTCAAATCCGGGCACCGATTTCACGCCCTCAAAGCTCGTCCATGCCTCAGCAGGCGTTCCGCCCCATGTACAGTCGATTACTCCCACGTGCACACCCAGCTTCTTCGACATTTCGCGTGCATAGAAATAGGCTATCGACGAGAAATTCTCAACCGTAGCTGGCGAGCATGTGCGCCAGCCGCCCATGTTGATGTTGGTGTCATCGGCAGGCTTGAAACCTATTTGCTTCTGCACTTGTAGGAAACGGATGTTGTCATATTTGGCATCGGCAATTTCCTGCTCATAATTCATCACCTTGCCCCAGCCTCCCACAGGCATTTCCATGTTCGACTGACCCGAGCACAGCCACACTTCGCCCGAATAGATGTCGCGCAAGGTGAGGCGTTCGCCATCGTCGAAGGTGATTTTATGCGGTCCACCGGCTTTGGGCGTAGCGATAGTCACAGCAAAGCGTCCCTCGGCGTCGGTGGGTGCTACGGTGGTTTTCCCGTTCCACGATGTAGTCACTTTCACATTGCGCGAGGCCTTGCCCTCAATCTTCAGGTTGCTCTGCTGTTGCACCACCATGCTGTCGGTGACAAACTGCGGCAGCTCCACTTTTGCTCCCGCCACGAGCGACACGGCAAGCAATGCCGGCGCAATACACATTCTCCTTATGCTTTTCTTCTCCATAGTCGTGATAAATGATAATTCAAAGTTTATGTTTATGTATTGAGGGAGGCATATCTTCCTCTCACGCTTACAAAATTACTTCTCTTTTTGCTGCTTTCAAGCTATGAAATCATCAAAAAATCGCCTTTTTCCGCCAAAACGCCCTATTTCAGCTGTTCGGGTACGCTGGCTTGCTGCTTTTTCTGGCACTGCTTCTCAAAGTCCTTGGGCGTGATGCCGAATTGCTTGAAGAACAGCTTGCTGAAGTAGCTCTGCGACGAAATTCCCACCATATAGCAGATGTCGCCTATGCGGTATTTGCCTTCCTGTATCAGCTCGGCGGCTTTCTTCAGCTTGATTAGCCTTATCAGCTCCACCGGCGATAGGTTGAACACCGTCTTTATCTTGCGCAACAGGCTCGAATGGCTCATGCAGAATTTGTCGGCCATCGACTCCACATTGAAGTCGTCCTCGCCGATGTTGTCTTCTATGATTTTCACCACACGGTTGATAAATTCCTCATCAGCCTTGTTCACGTGCATGTTATCCACATTGAAGAAAGGCTTTTTCGAGAATGCCTCGCGTTCGCGGCGGCGATTGTCGAGCAGCGAGCGGATGAGCTGGCGGAAGTATTTCACCGAGAAGGGCTTCTCTATGTAAGCCTCAGCACCAAGTTGAAGGCTCTTTATCTTGCTCTCCAAGTCATTTTTGGCAGTGATGAACACCACCGGAATGTGCGACAGGTCGATGTCCGACTTCACAGCCTTGCACAGCTCATATCCGTTCATCTCGGGCATCATCACATCGGTCACAATCAGGTCGATATGGTTGGCTTTCAGCTTCTCGAAGGCTTCCTTGCCGTTGCACGCCGTCTCGATGGAGAACGACAAGTTCACCTGGTCGGCAAGAAACTCGCGCATCTGGTCGTTGTCTTCCACAATGAGCACTGTGTAGCCTGCGGCATTCTCCTTGGTCTGGTTAGAGCCTTCCTCTATGAGGTAATCGCTCTGCACCACTGCATTCTTGTTGTTGCGCTTGATGAGCGTCTTGTCGATAGGCATCGAGAGGGCAAACACATTGTCCGTGCCGGTGTCTTCCTCAAGCGAGAGCACTCCGCCAAGCATCTTGGCAAGCGACAGGGCAAGCGATAATCCTATGCCCACACCATTCTCGCCGCTCATGCTCTTATCCACCTGATAAAACGGCTCAAAAATGCGCCGGCGGTCGGCTTCGGTGATTTTCTTCCCGTCGCTCTGCACGCGCAGCACAAAGCACTTGTCGTCGGCGGTGAGAGTCACCTCAATATTCTTTGTGGCATATTTCAAGGCATTGTTGAGCAGGTTGCTGAGAATTTTCGTCACAGCTTCCTTGTCGGTCGATACGATAATTTGGTCGTCGGTCACATTGCGCAGCAGTTGCTTGTGTTTCACTGTGATTGCCGGTTCAAAGCGGTCGAGTGTTTCGGTCACGAGCAGCGCAATATCCACATTCTCGCTCGTGAGCACCATGCGTCCCGAGTCAATCTTCTGGAAGTCGAGCAGTTGCCCGGTGAGGTTGAGCAGGCGGCGTGTGTTCTGGCGCATCACATTCAGATAGTGCGCCACCTTGCTGTCGCTCACGCCTATTTCTTCTATTGCCTCAAGTGGGGCGTCGATAAGCGCAATCGGGGTGCGTATTTCGTGTGCCACCTCGGTGAAGAAGTTCACCTTGCTTTCATATAGTTCCTTCTCCTTATTGATGGCAAAGAGTTTCTGCCGCTCGCGCAGTTGCTCCTCCTTGCGGTTGCGATACCACATGAACCAGCAACCGGCTGCCGCAGCCACAAGCAGGAAGTAGGCAAAATAAGCCCAGCCCGAGAGCCACCACGGTGGCAGAATGGTGATTTTTATCGTCTTTTCGGCTGTCTTGCCATGATATTGCACCCGCACGGTGAGGTGATATTCGCCTTGTGCCAAGTTGGTGAACGAGATGCGGTTGTCGGTGAGTGTCACCCACTTGTCGCTTTGCGGCTCAATCTTGTAGCTGTAGATGTCGCCTCCCACTGCCCCGAAGTTGGGCGATGCCACATTGAGGGCAAAAGTGGCGCGGTCGTAGGGAAGCGTGATATGGTCGGTGAAAATTATGTTCTGCTCAAGTGGCGAGCCTTCCTCACCCGGACGCATCTCTTCGTTGAGCACGTCCATGCGTGTGAAATAGATGGCATCGGGCAGCGTCTGCATCTCCTCGGTCTCGGGCATGAATGCCACCACTCCGTCGATGCTGCCAAAGTAAAACATTCCATCGCTCGCGCGGAGTGCCGGGCCATAGTTGAACTGGTTGGTGGGGAGTCCGTCTTTCGTGGTAAACACTGTTACGGCATTGGTAGTGGCATTGAATTTCACCAATCCGTTGTTGGTGCCAAACCACAGGTTGCCGTTCTTGTCTTCAAGCATGCTGTATGCCACATCATCGGGCAATCCGTTTTCCTTGTCGTAGGTGGTGAATGTGTCGCTGTCGCTATTATAGCGGCTTATGCCTCCACGGTCGGTCGATAGCCACACATTGCCGTGGCTGTCGCAGAAAATGGAGCTGATGGAATTGGATCGTAGTCCGCTCGGTGTTGTCGAGTCGCAGGTGTATTGCTTGAATTTTCCGTCGGCAGGTGTGTGTCGCCACACTCCGTTGCCCATCGTGCCCAGCCAGATGGCGCCGTCGGCAGCCTCGGCTATGGTGAATATCCAGTCATATCCGGTTGCCTCCACATGCTCAAATGTAGCAGCTCCAGCCTTGCGGCGATAGAGGGCATAGCCCAGTCCCACCCATTCGGTGCCTCGGCTGTCCTTGCAATATGAATACACCCCGTTGGAGGCATCGCTGGTGTTGAATATCGATGTGTAGCTGCCGTCACTTTTCACCTTCACCAGCCCAAGGTGATTGAACGACACCACTATTTCGCCTTCGCACGAGGTCACCATCAGTATGGTGTTGTTGCTCGGCACAGGGCGCTTCTTGGCATAGCTTATGCGGCCGGTAGCCGGGTTGAGCAGATTTAGCCCCTGCTCCTCAGAGCCTATCCACACCCTTCCCTCGGCATCTTGTGCAAGTCCGCGCACACGTCGGCTGTTAAGCCCGGCGCTTAGCCCGAAGTATTCAAATGTGAATTTGTTGCGTGCCATGTATTCCACTCCGCCAAACATGGTTCCGAGCCACGCATCGCCCTGCTTGCTGCGGTAGATGTAGTAGATTATGTCGTCGGAGAGAGAGAACTCATTCAGCGGGTCGCTCGTGAGCAGCCGTTCGGTGCCACAAATGGTGTCGAGAATGTAAAGTCCGTGTTGTGTACCCACCCAGATTTCGCCGTCGAAGCATCCGAGGCTTCGCAGATACACATCGCCTGCCTTCGAGAATTTCATCTCGCTGCATTGGTCGGTGCGGGTGTTGTAGCGATAAATATGTCCGTCGTTGGTGGCAAGAATGAGCGTGCCGGTGATGTCTTCGGCTATCGCTATGAACGATTTGTCGAGCAGCGATATGTCGCCGGCTTGCGTGATGTTGTCAAATTGATGTTTCTCGGGATTAAACCGATAAAACCCCGAGCCTGTGGTGCACACCCACACATTCTTCTTGCTGCTCACATAGATATTCGATGGGAAGGTCTTCTTGAAGTCGCCCTCCTTGGTGATGTTGTAGTAATCCACGTGGTCAGTGCCACGATAGTGAAACACTCCCTGGTCGGGGATGAGCACCCACACGTTGCCGTTGCCGTCACCCACAATAGCCTGCACCCAGTTTTCCGACTCAGTGCCTGTGGCTGCATCCTTTGCCACAGACTTAGTGAAGCGGTCGGTGCGCGGGTTATACACATACACGCCGCGGTCGGTTCCCACCCACAATTGCTTGTTCTCGTCTTCATAGAGTGCTCCTATGTTGTTGTTGCCCTGACCGAGTTCCTCATCATAGCAGTCGAGAAGACGCATGCGAACGCCATCATAGCGGTTAAGCCCGTTTTTCGTGCCAAACCACATAAAGCCAAAGCTATCCTCGGCAATGCACTTCACATTGCTCGACGATAGCCCCTGGCTGCTGTCGATATGCTTGAATGAATAGTTCTCACCGGCAAATGCCTCAAATGAAACAGTCAAAGCAACAATGATTGCCACAGCCGCCGATAATGCGTTGATGCGATGGGTGAAGGTTGGATGCATAAGTCGTCGATTTATAGTTGTTCTGTGTAGTAATTCGTTCAAGAGCCGTCACGCTACTTAGCGCACAAGCACCTTGCGCACTGCCGTTGCCCCCGATTGCAACTTCACTGCAGCTATCACCACGCTACCGCTACCGGGGACCTCAAAGCTCACCTGCTCGGCATTGCGTGGTGCAGTGCAACTTGCCAGCAATGTGCCGTCGATGCCCCACACTGCCACGCTGCTCAGTGCCTCTCCGGCTGTGATGTGCATCTCTCCGCTATGAAAATCGGCTTTGACCGACCCCTCAGGGTCAGTCAAAGCTGATTCAGTCTTGCCATAACCGGCACGCTCAAAGCGATATATGCGCACGTCCTTCTTGGGCACATTCACCTGCATTGTTGCCGGGTTGCTATATGTCTTGGTCTCGAAGAGTTCGGTTACGCGCACAAATTCCGAAGCATTCACGCCGAGACGCTCAAAGTTGGGCGTATAGTTGAGTGCTCCGTTCTGCTCATAGTTGAACACCACATAGTAGAATGCGTCGGGAGTATCCATGATAAACTCATTATCCACTGCAATGTCGTTGGTGCTGTAGAGTGTGGTGTTGAATTTGAATGTTCCCTCCACCGGACGGAACGATTTGCCTATGTGGCACACCTCGGTGAGGTCCTTGTTGCCTGCATATCTCACCGCGCGGGCACGCTCCTCGTCATAGCCCACCACAAGGCCATAGTTGCCTTTCACTTCGCCCTCATAGGCATAGGTGCCGCCAAGAAGTGTCATGCCGGTGATGAGGCCGCAAGTGTAGCGTATGCGTGCCTCCTGCTCATCATTTGAGCCCTTGCCCGAGAATTTCACCTTCGAGAGGCACATGTGGTCGGGGTCGTTGAATGAGTAGAGGCGATCGAGCCACCACGAGCCTTGTATGCAGTTGAGTGTGTACATCGAGTTGTTGAGCTCACCCCAGGCATCGCAACCGATGCGGCGCACGTGTGCCTTGTTGGGGAATACGGGTGCTATCGAGAAGTCAATCATCATATTGTCGCCACAGAACTCCTTGATGTAGTCGAGTCCGTAGTTGTAGGCCTGCAAGCCGGTGGTGATGTTGGGGTCATACCACGAGTCGGCCTCCTGCGAAGCATTGTTCAAGAAGTCGATTTTCACAAATTCAAAGCCGAGATTGCGGAATTTCTCAATCGTGCGGCGGTTCCACTCCTTCACTGCAGGGTGTGTCGGGTCGAGCGACCAGCCCACAATGTGGCGGTACTTGCCGCCTGCTTTCAGCACCATCTCTCCAAGGCGTCCGCCTTCCCACTCGTCGTTGTTGAGGATTTGCTGCTCGCTGCCCCAGAACGACCACGGTGTGGTGTAGATGCCAGGCACAAAGCCAAGCTCCTTGCAGCGGTCGGCATAGCGGCGCAGCTGGTCGTCGCTGAGTGCATTCCAGCCCGAGTCGAGCACCAAGTGGCAACGACCCTGCTTGTTAAAGAAGCCCACCGGCTTCAGCTCACGCTCAAAGAAGTCGAGCACGCTCATTGCCGAGGTGTAGTTGAGTCCAAACTCCATACCGCCCCACGACTGCCAGCCAAAGAGCGATTCGTCCTTGGTCCACTCATATTTCGGGCAGAGCACGGCATTGGCATCGGCAAATGTCTCCATTCCGGTGCGCCAGTCGTCGAAAACGCCCAGCATGAAGCGCGGAGAGCTTACAGTGGCTCCCTTCACTGCACCGTGGCGCTCGCTCGATGCCTTGTTCTTCACTATGTCCCATGTGCGCTCGCTTATGTAGCCTGCCTCGGCTGTGAGCTTGCGAAGGCGGTTTGAGCCGTTTGGTGTCACATACACTGCCGATTTCCATGTGCTGTGGTCGATTGAGCCAAGCACAATCGCCTTGCGGCTGTCGTTGTTGAAGATAGCTGTTGCATCACACGAGATTACCTGCTGTCCGATTTCCCAGGTCACTGTGTTATAGGTTGCCCAGTTATCGTTGGCAAAGGGCATGTTATACACGCGGTTGTTGTTGCTGCCGAGCACCGAGAGCGTGTTGGTGGTTTCGCTCACAATAGGGCATATTTTTGTGCTCGAAGTAGTCCCCGATGAAGCTATCACCGATGCCTCAATGAGGATATATGGCTGGTTTGAATAGATGTAGATGTTCTGCTCCAAGTCGTTCTGTCCGCTCTTGCCCGAGAAGCGATAGGTGTATTGCGTTCCGGTGCCGAAACCGTCGCTGATGCTCTTCGATGTGAGATTGCAAGTGGGATAATCCTTCGACGACATTGTGTTGTAGCTCTCATCGAGTGCCGTTACATAGGCATTCTTGATGATGGTGTTGCCTCCCACCGTGTAGGTGAGCGTGTTCGACGTTCCGGCAGTAATCTTCCACGAGCCGTCGTTGATGTCGAGATTTCCGCCCATTGCAAGCAAGCTGCTGCCTGCAAGAGCCAAAACCGATAATATCTTCGTTGTGATTCTCATAATTTTATATCATTGAATTGATTAGTTCTACAAATATAGCTCTTTTTTCTTAAAAAATTCGTGGCTTGCACTGCATTTTTCAATTGGCACAAGCCACGAAAAAACTAACTTAACTAACTTAAAAAATTATACCTGAAAATTATAAACCCAAAATTTACACTTACTTTATAATCAATTTTTCAATCTTCTTTCCTTGTGCTGTGGTTGCTTCTACCACATATACGCCTGCCTGAAGCTCTGCATTGATTGCCTCGCCGGTATTAACGCTTGCATTGGCAACTACACGGCCTGCAAAGTCGATTACGCGCACCTGTGCATCCACGTTCACTGTGATTGTGCCGCCATTGCACTTCACTGCCACTTTCTCTGCCTTCACTGCCTCGGCACCGCTGGTAACCTCGGTTGATTTTGCAAATGCACTTCCAAGCTTGCAGCCGTCGATTGTCTGCACACCCCACTCTGCCACGTCGGCAGCCTTGATGTTGAGTGCATATTTGCAACCTACGAGAGCTGCATCTACGCTATTAACCGAGCGAAGCACGCCCGATGCGGGATTTGCCGGAACCATGGTGATAATGCGGCCGTCGGTAGTCTTCACATACACATTGTAGCGGAGCGCTGCTGTGGGTGTCTTGGCGTCGCTTCCTGCGTCCCAAGTGAATGTCACCATGCCGTTCTCCTCCACTGCTTTGAGGTTGGTGGGAGCAGTAGGTGCGGTGTTCATGCCGCGCGATGCAAGGCCGTTCATAATCTGGAAGTGGTGTCCGCCATTGTCCTGATAGCCATGGGCCATAATATCCATCATACCATTACCATTGACATCGGCAGCAAATACCACTGCACCGCCACGGTGTCCGCCAATAAGGTCGCTTTTCACTGCAAATGTGCCATCGCCTTGGTTGATTGCAACGTGTGTCTTAGCACCGTCATTTTCACCAGCATATACAAGATCCATATTGCCATCGGCATTAAGGTCGCACCAGTCGGCACCCGATGCCTGAACGCCCGGGAGGTCATAATTGGTGTAGGTGAATTTGCCTGTACCATCATTAAGATAAACATCGGCAACGTATGCCCAACCCTGAGGGCACGATGTTCCGGTCACAAAGAGGTCGAGATCGCCGTCGGCGTCAATATCCACAAGGATAATTTGTCCCTTCTCGGTGCCACGGTTGACGTCGTCAAACATTGCTGTCTCGGCAGGAGTGAATGTGCCGTCGCCGTTGCCATAGTATGCACGGATGCGGTCATTGTCGATCCAGCCATTCACCACCAAGTCGGGCTTGCCGTCACCGTTGATGTCGCCCACTGCCATTGTGCCGCCACGCTGCGAAGAAAGTCCGCTGTCGTCGGCTTTGCGGGTGAATGTGCCGTCGCCGCCATTGTTGAGATAAAGCACCGGACCGCCTTGGTCTTCACGAGGATTGCCGTTGAAGGCGATAATGTCGGGATAACCGTCGAGGTTGAAATCAGCAATACCGAAAATTCCGGTGTACCACTTCTCGCAGTCGGCATCATTTATATCCATCTCATAGTCGAGCGCAAAGCCATCAACCATTGAGAAATTGCCGGCTCCATCATTCTTCAAGAGCTTTGAGCCCCATGAGCCACCGAGAATAAGATCTACATTGCCGTCGCTATTGTAGTCGATAGGTACAATGATGCGCTCCCACGAGTAGCCGTCATCGGGGATTACATTGGCTGCAGTGAAATTGCTGCCGTCGCCGGTGAGATAAAGGAGGGTTGTAGCCCATCCGTTGTTAAGGTCGCGACCCTTCACGAAGATGTCGAGAATGTCGTCGCCATTAAGGTCGGCAACACCACAGTTTCCGCGGAACAAGCCCGAAGACACTATCGACGACAGGTCGAGTTCGTTATATGAGGGCACCTGAGGTGCGGCCATAGCAGCAGTTGCCGATGCGGCGAGCATAATGCTGAGTAGAGATTTAGTCTTCATAAAGTGAAATGATTTTTAGTTTGTTAAAGAGAAAGGGGAAAAGGTGGTGGCGAGTGGCTTTCATGGAGATGTCACTCTCCACCACCTGATATTAAATGGAGTTGATTAGTCTGTGGTTATCGAGTTAGAGGACTGTAATTCACCCTCTACCCTATACCCTATACCCTATACCCTATACCCTATACCCTATACCCTATACCCTCTTACCTCTTACCTCTCACCTCTCACCTCTTACCTATACCCCTCGTTCTGGTCCTCGGGTGCAATGTCGTCGTTCTGGTCGATTTCAGCCAATGGAATAGGCCAAACCTTGTTCCACTCCTGGATTGTGCCCGAACGCTTTGCCCACTTGTTGCGCTCCTTCACAAATTCAAGGAACTTGCCTGTACGCACGAGGTCGAAGCGACGCCAGCGCTCTCCGAAGAGCTCACGCACGCGCTCTGTCATAAGCTCGGTGCGGAATTGCTCTTGCGACATACCGCTCCAGCGCATCTCAGCAGGCAGGTCGAAGTCCCATGCACGCTCGCGCACCTTGTTCACCTCTGCCATAGCATCACCGGTCTGGCCAAGCTCGTTCAAGCACTCTGCATAGAGGAGGATAGCGTTACCAAGGCGGAGGAACGGAATGTTCTTGCCCGAATACCACTCGTTGTTGAGTCCCATTCCCGAGTGAATGTCGGTGCGGAAGTCCTCATACTTCTTGATGTGCGGCTTCAGCTCATCGTGATCCTCGCCTATATCTTCCCATGCCACACTGTTGAGATCGGGCACCTTGCCAAACCAAGTGAAGTCGTAGCGAATCGACTCTTCCTTGCGCACGTCGCCGTCTTCCCAGATACCACCTTCAGCCTTGTCGCTGTATGCCCACTCTGTAGGCACTGCGTGGTCGTATCCGCTCATGAAGCAGCCGTCACCGCCCATTGCCTGCACTGCACGCGAGCCAATCTGGAACTGAATAGCGTTGTTGTCGGGCCATGCGTTGCTGAATTGCCACTCAAAAATCGACTCGGCAGTGTTAGGTGTGCTGTAGTCCCAGAGGTCGTAGTAAGAAACCAGTGTGAACGGACCTTTCACCACCTTCTCAAGAGCTGCCTTAGCCTTCGAGAAGTCGCGGAGACCGGTTGCCTCGGGTGCCGACATATAAGCGTAGCCAAGAAGCATCGATGCAGCATAAGTGGTAGCACGAGCCGGGTCGTTCTTCTCGGGGCAGTATTTCACTGCATTCTCAAAGTCGTTGATAATAAACTCCCAGATATCCTTTTCGGGCTGACGACCATAGCCGAGATCGCTGATGCGGTCGAGGTCAAGGATAGGCACACGTCCGAAGATAAAGGTAAGCTCCATAGTAAGTCCGGCACGGATAAAGCTTGCTTCACCATACACCTTGGCAGCCTGTGCATCTTCTTCTACAAGTGGCTTCAGCGCACGAATGATTTTTGCTGCCTCTCCCACGCGGGTCCAGCGGTTACCCCACTGGTCGGAGATATAATAAAGATCTGAAGTGAGAAGAGCATCGAAGCGGTCGAGTGAGCCGCGGCGCATTCCGTCTTCTTTCAGTGCCTGGAAAGCACCCGACTGAATCTCATCAGTACCAACCATGCACTCCCAGATGAAGCGGTCCTTAAACATTTCGCGCCAGCCCTTGTAGCAGCTCTGCAATACTGATTCGGCATATTCAGGCGAGGAGTACATCTTGTCCTCGGTAATTGCCGTCTTTGGGTCTTCGTCGAGGAAATCGCTGCACGATGTGAATGCAAGCGACGACAGGGCAAGAA